>NZ_CAKKMM010000095.1:0-12429 GCF_918698205.1 Microbacterium sp. Bi128
CCGATCTGCGTGCCAGCTATGCCACCTTCATCCGCTTCGTCTCAACCACGGGGCAGCAGTCCGGGACGTCGATCGGCCAGCTCCCGCAGGGCTACGTCCCGCTCCCGGACGGTTGGCGCGAACGGGCGAAGGCGGCGGCGGAGGACATCAAGAACGGCACGGTCCCCACCACACCCGTCCCGGCCGCCTCGGGCACCGGGTCCTCAGGTACGCCATTCCCCACCGGCAGCGTCGTCGGCAGCGTACCCGCGGCCGCCGCCGCACCCGCCGCCGGCGCGGCCGCCCCCGCCGGCGCGACCGATCCTGCCGCCAGCGGAGCCGCGTCCGCGGCGCTCGCCGGCGCCACCACGCCCGACGATCCCGATATGGGCGCGATCACCTGGGCTCTGCCCGGCAGCGTCCTCGGCGGTCTCGCGTGCGCGCTTGCCGTGCCGCTGCTCGGGCGCCTCCGCCGACGCCTCTGAGTGCCGGCCCCACGACTTCTCCTCCACCAACTGAACACCCGAAACACAGTGCAATACCTACGAAAGGTAAGTGAGTTGAAGCTCAACAAGCTGGTCGCTCTGGGGGCGGCTTGCGGTATCGCGATCGCCGGTGTCGGCGTCGCAACCTCCGCCTCGGCGGAGCCGGTCTCGAACAGCTACTCGCTGGTCGGCTCGGACACCCTGCAGGACTCGATGAACGCCATCGTGAACGGCACGACGATCACCGGTGCGACGGTCCGCGCCACCTCGAACAACAAGACGCTCGGTAACTTCGACGCGTTCGGCTCGGCCGCGATCCAGACCAAGTCCGCCGGTGCGTTCTTCGGTCGTCCCGCCGGCTCGGGTGCCGGTGTGACGGCGCTGCGCGCCTCGATCACGGGTGCGAACTACAGCGGCAACGCCGCGGTCCCGGCCCGGCAGATCCTCGGCCAGGTCGACATCGCGCGTTCGTCCAGCGGCCCCGGCGGCAACGCCAACGCCAACGGTCTGCTCGCGTACGTCCCCTACGCGCGCGACGCCGTCGGCTTCGCGTACAAGGGCGGCGACAGCTCCTGGGCCAACCTCACGGCCGCGCAGCTCAAGGCCATCTACGAGTGCACCACCACCACGGTCGGCGGTGTCGCGGTCAAGCCCCGCATCCCGCAGAGCGGCTCGGGCACCCGCAGCTTCTTCCTCGGCGCCATCGGCAACCCGACGCTGGGCTCCTGCGTCACGGACGCCACGGGCACGACCCCCGAGAACGACGCCTCCGTGCTCGGTGCCAACGAGCTGATCCCCTTCAGTGTCGCCAACTGGATCTCGCAGGCCAACGGCGCGACCGGCATCAACACCACCACCGCGTCGGGCGTCGCGTTCGGCTCGGCGGTCTCGGGTCAGGCGGCCTTCACGGGCACGGCCCCGAACCTCGTCCCCAACTCCGCCTACTACAGCGACGCCACGTTCGGCCGCGACACCTACCTCGTCGTGGAGTACGCGCGCATCACGCCGTCGGACAGCAAGTACGACGTCGCCCTGGCCAACCTGGTGAACCCCGGCGTCAACAACAGCCTCACCAGCTTCGGTTCGCTCAGCAGCTCGGTCGGCGCGGTGAAGAAGAAGTTCGGCTTCCTCGCTCCCTCCAGCACCAACATCCAGCGCGCGTACGCGACGCTCTGACGTTCGATCAACGGATAAGGACACCTTTCCTCTCATGAACATCAAGAAGCTCGGATCGATCGTCGCCGCGGCGACGGCGGTCTCGCTCCTCGCCGGTGGCCTCTCGGCCACCGCGGCCAACGCGGCCACCACCGCCCCGCAGTTCTACCTGATGGACGGCGGCGATGGCTCGCGCCTTCCCGACGGCAAGGTCATGGCGTGGGACGAGCAGGTCATCGCCAGCCCCGGCCCGGAGTTCGCCGACATCGACACGCCGTTCCTCGGCCAGTCGAACGATGCCACCAGCGTCGGGTACTTCATCACCACCCCCGGCACCGAGAACACCCTCTCGTCCTGGACGGCGACCGCTGACGGTGGCTTCACGCCCGGCACGCAGAACATCCTGCAGCCCAACCTCAGCCTGTCGGGCTTCATCGGCGGCAACTGGGCGTCGATCAAGGCCAACGGCGGTGACTACAGCCTCGGCTTCGCGTGGGTCAAGAACAACGGTCTGACCATCGCGGACACCGGTGTGAAGTTCGTCTCCATCCACGTCAACCCCGGCGGCACCTGGACCTTCGCCAACCAGGCCCCGGCCGCGGCCGAGGTGGCGCCGGTCGTCACCACGACGTCGCTGAACGCCCTCACGAAGGACTCCGCGTTCTCGCAGACGGTCGCCGCCACCGGCACCGCCCCGATCACGTGGGCTGTCACGGCCGGTTCGCTCCCCGCGGGCCTGAGCCTCGACGCTGCCACGGGCGCCATCACGGGCACGCCCACCGCCGCCGGTGCGTACAGCTTCACGCTGACCGCGACCAACGGCGCCGGTTCCGACGACCAGGCCTTCTCGGGCACGGTCGCGGGCACCGCCCCCGTCGAGCCGACGGGTTCGGACGCCAACAAGGTCACGATCCCGGCTCCGGCCGAGGGCGCGACCACGGTCACCGTCCCCGCCGGTGTCGCCAACGCGAACAAGACGCTGCAGGCCTGGGCCTGGTCCGAGCCGACCAACCTCGGTCAGGTGACCACCGACGCCAACGGCGACGCAACGGTCGACGTCTCGTCGCTGCCCTCGGGCACGACCCACACCGTCGCCCTGACCCAGCCCGGTGACTCGACCTTCGCGGTTCTCGCGTGGGGCACCGTCACCCTCGCCGGCAAGGCTCCCGCCACGGACGACGTCGACCTCACGGCCGCCGTCACCGCCAGCGACCTGTGGTCGCTGAACGCCGAGAAGACCCAGGTCGACTTCGGCGCCGTGGCTCGTGACCAGAGCACCACCAAGGCGCTCGGCAAGGTCACCGTGGTCGACGACCGCAACGTCCTCAAGGGCTGGGACCTCGGTGCCTCCTGGACGGCGTTCTCGAACGCGTCCGGCGACGAGATCCCCACCAGCGCCCTCACCCTCGCGCCGAAGGCCTACACGGGCTACACCCTCATCGACGGTGTGACCCTCGGCACCGGCACGAAGATCGCGCAGAGCTCGGCCGTCTCGACGCTCCCGACCGGTGCGCTCTTCGACGCCGATCTGACCTTCAAGGCTCCCAAGGATGCCAAGGTCGGCGAGTACCACTCGACGCTGACGGTCACCCTCACCTCCAAGTGAGCTGATCGCCGCTGAGCCCTGCGGGGAGGCCGTTCTCGGCCTCCCCGCAGGGTGCGTTCATCCCCGGTGCGCGGACACTGTCCGTGCCCGCCCCGCACAGCCCTCGTTCACCTTTGCGACACACCTCCGTCGCCCTCATCTGCGGAGATGAACCGTGCTTTCCTCGACCTCGCGCCCGGCCCCGCGCCGCGTGCTCTCGGCGCTCGGTGCTGCGATTCTTGTCGCCGCCGGATTGGCGGCGACCCTCGTGGCCGCGCCCGCGGCGACCGCCGCCGACGGCGACCAGCCCAGCCCCGCCACCGTGGGCGTCGCCACCCGTCCCGCCGGCGGCGACGGCCGGCCCGACGGGCGCACCCGCTTCAGCTACAGCGCCGATCCGGGGCAGAGCGTCAACGACCAGGTGCTCGTCGGGAACACCGGCACCGAACGCCAGGACTTCACCGTCTACGCCACGGATGCCTTCAACGGCCAGGACGGCACGTTCTCTCTGCTGCCGACGGCTGACGTCCCCACCTCGGTGGGCGCCTGGCTGCGCTTCGACAACGGTGCCGATCGCATCCAGTTCTCGCTCGAGCCCAATGAGGTGCGACTCCTGCCGTTCACCGTTGCGGTGCCCGCCGACGCCACCCCCGGGGACCACGTGGGCGGTCTCGTCGCCTCCGTGATCGAGGAGGGCCAGCAGGTCAGCCTCGACCGCCGTGTGGCGACCTCGATCTTCGCCCGCGTCTCGGGCGAGCTCCAGCCGCAGTTGTCGATCACCAGCTATTCGGCGTCGTACGAAGGCGACTGGTGGAACCCGTTCGCCGGCAGCATCCGCCTGCGCTACACCGTGACCAACCCCGGCAACGTCGCGCTCGCGGCCAACATCACCTCGGGTGTGCGCACGTGGTTCGGCATCCCGGCCATCGGCGAACGCGGCGGCAGCATTCCGGTGCTCCTGCCCGGCAACACCGCGTCGTACGACTTCACCCTCGACGGGGTGGGGCAGTGGTTCTACTTGAACCCGGGAACGACGCTGAACCCCTTCGTCGAGTCGCCGGATGCCGCTCTGCAACTGCCCGTGGCGGCGGTCTCCCGCGACGCGGTGGTGTTCGCCGTGCCGTGGACGGTGCTGATCCTCCTTGTGCTCGCCGCCGGTGTCGTGCTGCTGGTGCGGTGGCGTCGTCGCCGCGACGAGGCGCGGGCGCAGGAGTGGGTGGACTACATGCAGCGCACTGCGGCGGCCGAGGCCGCTGAGAAGTCCGATCTGCACGAGGCCGCTCGATGAGGCGACGTGTGGGTCCTGCACTGAGCGCGGTCGCCGTGGTCCTGGCCGTCGTGTTCCCGAGCCTGCCCGCGGCGGCGGAGGACCCGCCGAGCGGGACGCCGTTGAGCGTCAATGTCACCGACGGCAGTACCGCTACTCCCGCTCCCACGCCCCGTCCCAGCGGCAGCGACTCACCGTCCGCTGTCGTCCCGGTGACCGGTCCGGCCGCGCGCCCCGGCGGGTCGACCGGATCGACCGGGTCCGCCGGAGGGTCCGGCGTCGGCACCGCACCCGCCGGAGGCGCGGGGGCCGGGTCGCCCACGGGGTCGACCCCTCCCGCCGACGAGGTGAACGTCGCCGGCATGCTGTACATCGGGGGCATCAACGCCGCGGGGACGCCGGCGTTGAACCCCGCCGAGGGCACGGTCACCGTCTGGTTCACCGTGCGCAACGCCTCGCAGAGCGTGATCGACGCCACGGCATCCTTCTGGATGGACGGCGCCATCTTCACCAATCGCCTGGACACCGTGGACGACGTCCCGGTCGCGGCCTTGCAACCCGGAGAGACTCGCGTGGTCTCGGCGGAGCTGCAGCACGGCGGACAGTGGACGCTGCTGTCGACGCACGCGACCCTCACCCCTCCGGACTCGGTGGACGGCACGGCGCTCACCCCGGTGACCCGTGACGCCCTGGTGATCCTGTTCCCGTGGCTGATCGTGGTCGTCGCGGTGCTGCTCCTGCTGACCTTCGTGCTGGTCCGGGTGCTCCGCTCGGTGCTCGCTCCCGCTCCCGCCCCGGCGGCCGCGGCATGACGATCGAAGAGCGTCCCGCGCCGCCGGCCCCGCCGCGTCGGGCACCCCGGCGCCGCCCGCAGTACGCGCCGCTGAGCCCCGCGCAGGTGTTCGTACGCGGAGCGGCTGCGTCGCTGGCGGTCCTCGTGCTGGCGTTCCTGGTGAACGTGTTGGTGGTCAGCCACGTGGTGCACTTCGCCTCTCAGCAGCAGTTGCGCGACACGTACCGCGCGCAGCTCGCCGCCGGAACCGCTCCGGTCAGCGAGGGCGATTTCGACGACCATCTGCTCGTCGACGGTGCCCCCGTCGGTCTCCTGTCGATCCCGCAGCTCGGCATCGACGAGGTCATCGTGGAGGGAACCTCCTCGGGCGAGCTCCGGCAGGGTCCCGGACACCGTCGTGACACGGTGCTGCCCGGGCAGGCCGGGGTGAGCGTCGTGATGGGGCGCGCCGCCGCCTTCGGCGGCCCCTTCGGCCGGCTGCAGTCTTTGCAGCCCGGGGAGAGCTTCACCGTGCGCACGGGGCAGGGGGAGCAGGAGTTCGAGGTCCTCGGGGTCCGGTACGCCGGCGACCCGACCCCGCCGGCCCCCGCGCGCGGCGAGAGCCGACTCATCCTGATGACGGCGCGGGGCGCCCCGTACCTCCCGAGTGGGGTCGCGTACGTGGATGCCAAGCTCGTCGGTGATGCGCAGGCGCGCGGTGCGCGACAGACCACCACGATGGCGCTGCCCCCGCAGGCGCAAGCGATGGCCACCGACATGAGGACCGTCTGGGCGCTGGTGTTCGCCCTGCAGTTCCTCGTGGTGGCGGAGTTCGTCGCCGTCTGGTCGTACCGCAAGGTCGGCTGGCAGAAGACGTGGATCGTCTTCACCCCCGTCCTGCTGCTGGCGAGCGTCTTCGTCTCCGACCAGCTCATCCGTCTGCTTCCGAACCTCCTCTGACCCGAAGGCCGCACATGACCGACCGCCGCGATCCCGATGTCGATGGCACCGCCGCCCCCTCCGGCGACGAAACCGCCGACCCCTTCATGACCGACGTCATGAGCGCCGGCGGCGTCCGCGTCCTCGACGAGGTCGTGTTCGAATCCGCTCCGCTGGGCGCCGCCACTCCGGGTTTCTCGGAGAACCCGGCCGTTCCGGCTCCGGATGCCACCCGCGCCGGACTGGGGATCGTGCACCGCCGGTCGCGCCGCGGTGGTCTGTTCGGTCGCCGCGAGGTGGAGGCGGTGCCGACCGCCGGTGCCGACGACGTGACGAGTGTCATCCCCGCCCCGGGGGAGGCCGGCGCGGCCGCCGCGGCGGCGCCAGCGGCGGTCGTCGCCCCCGTGCAGGTCGCGACAGCGGTGGCCGAGGCGGAGCCGATCCTGTCGACGCCCGTCGATCCCGCTTCGCTGTCCGAGCTGGACGCCCACTCCATCTCGGCGTGGTTCGGCGACCACCAGGTGCTCCTGGACGTGTCGCTGACCATGCCCCGCGGGCAGGTCACGGCGCTCATCGGTCCGTCGGGATGCGGCAAGTCGACCTTCCTGCGGATCCTCAACCGCATGCACGAGCTCGTCCCCTCGGCCTCGCTCGCGGGTGAGGTGCGGCTCGACGGCGACGACATCTACGACTCCTCCCACCGACTCATCGACGCCCGCAAGAACATCGGCATGGTGTTCCAGAAGCCCAACCCGTTCCCGGCGATGTCGATCTACGACAACGTCATCGCGGGTCTGAAGCTCACCGGCACACGCGCCTCGCGCGACGAGAGGGACTACCTCGTCGAGCGGTCGCTGACCTCCGCCGGTCTGTGGAAAGAGGTCAAGGACCGCCTCCGGGCCCCGGGTGGCGGCCTCTCCGGTGGTCAGCAGCAGCGCCTGTGCATCGCGCGATCTCTGGCGATCAAGCCCAAGGTCCTGCTGATGGACGAGCCGTGCTCGGCTCTGGACCCCACCTCGACCCGCGTCATCGAGGAGACGATGGGCGAGCTCCAGAAAGAGCTCACGATCGTCATCGTCACGCACAACATGCAGCAGGCGCAGCGCGTCTCTCAGCAGTGCGCGTTCTTCCTGGCATCCCAGGGTCAGCCGGGCCACATCGTCGAGCACGGCGACACCCAGGCGATGTTCGATTCGCCCATCGACCCGCGCACGTACGACTACGTCAACGGGCGCTTCGGATGAACCGGCGGCGTTCCCTGGCGGTGGTGGCGGCGGTGGCCGCGGTGCTGGCGATCCCCGGGCCGAGCGCCTGGGCGGCGACGGACGCGTTCGTCCCGATCATCGGGTCCGGCTCCACGTGGTCGCAGAACGCCCTCGACCAGTGGCGCCACGATGTCGCGACCCTCGACGGCATGACGGTGAACTACACCGGCACCGGGTCGTCCGCGGGCCGCAAGGACTTCATCAATCAGACGGTCGACTTCGCCGTCAGCGAGATCCCGTTCCAGTCCAACCCGGAGGACGGGTCTCCGCCGGAGAACCCGACGACGGAGTACGCGTACATGCCGATCGTCGCCGGTGGCACGTCGCTGATGTATAACCTCAAGATCGGCGGCAAGCGGGTCACCGACCTGCGCTTGTCGGGCGAGGTCATCGCGAAGATCTTCTCGGGCCAGATCTCGAACTGGAACGACCCCGCGATCCAGGCCGACAACCCGTCGCTCGCGATGCCCGACCGTCCGATCACCCCCGTCTACCGTTCCGACGGTTCGGGGACGAGCGCGCAGCTCACGCTGTGGATGTCGACGCGATTCCCGAACATCTGGACGCAGGGCATGCTGTCGCAGTTCCCGCAGATTAACTCCTCGTTCAAGGGTCAGAACGGCTCGCTCGGCGTCGTGGGATACGTGAGCCAGAGCTACGGCGAGGGGGCGATCACGTACGTCGAGTACTCGTACGCGGAGTCATCGGGCTTCCCCGTGGCCAAGGTCCTCAACGAGGCGGGGTACTACGTGGCCCCGACTCCGGAGGCGGTCTCCATCGCTCTGCTGGGCGCACAGGCGCACGCGGATGGCTCGCTCGACCTGACGGGCGTGAGCGGCAACACCGACCCTCGTGCCTACCCGATCTCCTCCGCGTCGTCCATGATCGTGCCGACGCAGACGAATCGGATCTTCACGGCTGACAAGGGGCGCGCGCTCGCGAGATTCCTCTCCCATGCGCTCTGCGCGGGTCAGCAACGTGCGCCGGGCCTCGGCTACGCGGCGTTGCCGTTGCCTCTCGTGCAGGACGCCGCCGCTCGGGTCGCCGACATCCCCGGCGCGCCCGGGCCCGTCGATCTCGCAGGCTGCGCCAACCCGACGTTCGACCCCGGCGACACCGTCTCCGACAACGTCCTCCTGCGTACCGCGCCGATGCCGCCGGCCTCCGACAAGCGCACCGGTGTGGTCGCTCTCGCCGATCTCACCGAGGCGCGCCGCACCCTCACGGTCGAGCTCGTGGACGGCGGCCCCCAGGTGCGGGTGAACGCGGGGTCGTCCTGGGGTGGAGCGACTCTGCGGGCGGGGACGTTCTCGCCGACGGCGACGCTCGGACAGAAGACTCTGGATGCCACGGGCGCAGCCGTCATCGACCTGCCGGCCACGGTCGCTCCGGGCGCCGTGGTGCCGCTCTACCTCGCACAGAGTGATGGCACGGTGGTCGCCTGGGACGCGGTGACGATCCCTCCCGCCGGCTTCCCGCACCGGGCGGAGGGCGACATGATGGCCACGGTCACGGCATCCGGTCTGTTTCAGCTCTCGGCTCCGGTCTCGACGGCGGTGGCCTTCGGCGACCTGCGGCGCGAAGCGACCTCCGCCGCCCGCGCGCTGGGTCGCTTCACCATCACCGACGATCGTGAGACGCTCTCGGGCTGGAGCCTGCAGATCTCCGTCGCCGACTTCGTCGCCGTCGCCGACCCGGCCGCGACGTTCGCGTCGAGCGCGCTGGGCTACGCACCCGAACAGGTCACCCTCCCCGCCGGCGTCGTGCTGACCGGCGCGCAGGAGGCCGGATCCGCGGTGTATCCCGCGGTCCTGGCCACCGGCGAGCCGGGAACCTCCACGGCGCTTGCGGGGGCGACCCTCGATACCGCTCTGAGTCTGCGCGTCCCGAAGGACACCCCCGTCGGCTCCTACCGCTCGACCCTGACGCTCACGTTGATCGCGCGATGAGTGCTGCGGGCGCGGTCGCTCTACCGCCGCGCCCGCGATCGCGACCGCACGACACTCGACAGGGTCGCGCGGACCGGCTGGCCGAGATAGATGCCGAGCGAGGCGCCGACGGCGAGCGCGATGCCGATGGTCGCCGCGCCCACGAGAGTCGTGACTCCGGTCATCAGCACGGCGGGATCCTCGCCGGACTCCACGATCCCGAGGAGACCGCGGAAGACCGGGGCGCCGGGCACCATCGGCAGAATCGCGGCGGTGGTGATCGCCACCGACGGCACATGCAGGCGGTAGGCCACGACGATGCCGACGAAGCTCCCGACGAACGCCCCGACACCGCTGGCCGCGGCCACCTCGAATCCGATCGATGTCGCGGCGACGTAGCCCACCCACGCGATGAGGCTGAGCGCGGCGCTCACGAGCACGATGCGGGCGCCCGCGCCGTTGTAGATGGCCACCGCGATCGCGATGACCGCGGCCCCGGTGAACTGCAGCGGGAGCGGCCCGAGCGGCAGCGCCATGGAGGGCGGCGACATCCCGAGGCCCAGCACGCGCACGGTCTCCAGCCCCGCGAGGATCCCGAGCACGACGCCCAGCGTCTGCGTCGTGAGCTCGAGGATGCGCCCGGTGGCCGTGAGGGCGAAGCCGTCGATGGCATCCTGTGCCGCGCCCACGACGGTGAGACCCGCGAGCATGAGCACGATCCCGGATGCCACGATCACGGACGGCCGGATCGTCTCGGCCGCGTCCAGCCCGGTGTACCGCAGCAGCGGCGAGAGGGCCGCGACGACCGTGAGGACGAAGCCGCCGGCGATCTGCGCGAAGAAGTACGGCACGCTCGCCCGCGCCAGCAGGTGCTGCGTCAGGGCGGCCAGAGCGCGGGGGTGGGGGACATCCGGATCGCTCTCGGGAGACGGGGGGACGGAACGCCCCGATCCTATCCGCGTGCCCCTGCCCACTCCCCGCATGGCGGCGGCGGCATGCGGTCGCCTCTAAGATGAACCCTCGGGTGCGGCATCCGAGCGCCCCGTCGTGGCATCCCGACGCCCGTCCCCTCCGGGAGTTCCTCTTATGGCGCTGATCGTCCAGAAGTACGGCGGCTCTTCCGTCGCCGACGCCGAGAGCATCAAGCGCGTCGCCAAGCGCATCGTCGACACGCGGCGCGCAGGCAACGAGGTGGTCGTCGCCGTCAGCGCGATGGGTGACACGACCGACGAGCTGCTCGACCTCGCTGGGCAAGTCGCCCCGATCCCGGCCCCGCGTGAGCTCGACATGCTGCTCTCCAGCGGCGAGCGCATCTCGATGGCGCTCCTGGCCATGGCGATCCACTCGATGGGCTTCGAGGCCCGCTCGTTCACCGGCAGCCAGGCGGGAATGATCACGGATGCCACGCACGGCGCCGCGCGCATCGTCGACGTCACGCCCGTGCGCCTGCGCGAAGCGCTCGACGAGGGCGCGATCGTCATCGTCGCCGGCTTCCAGGGCTTCAACCGCGACACCCGCGACATCACCACGCTCGGCCGTGGCGGCTCCGACACCACCGCTGTCGCGCTCGCGGCGGCGCTGAACGCCGACGTGTGCGAGATCTACAGCGACGTCGACGGCATCTTCACCGCCGACCCCCGCGTCGTGCCGTTGGCCCGCAAGCTCGACCGCGTCGGCAGCGAAGAGATGCTCGAGCTCGCCGCCAACGGCGCGAAGGTGCTCTACATCCGCGCCGTCGAGTACGCCCGCCGTCACGGCGTCCTCATCCACGCCCGGTCCACGTTCAGCTCGGGCGAGGGCACGTGGGTGCTCGACGCCTCGAAGAAGTCCCCGCTCGTCCCCGAGGGAGCCACCATGGAAGAGCCCATCGTCGCCGGCGTCGCCACCGACCTCAGCCAGGCCAAGATCACCGTCATCGGCGTGCCCGACGTCCCGGGCAAGGCCGCCGAGATCTTCAAGATCGTCGCCAAGTCCGGCGCCAACGTCGACATGATCGTGCAGAACGTCTCGGCTGCCGCGACCGGTCGCACCGACATCTCGTTCACGTTGCCCAAGACGGATGCTGCGATGGCGCTGAAGGCGCTCGCCGCCGATCAGGGCGAGGTCGGGTTCGAGAGCCTCGTGCACGACGATCAGATCGGCAAGCTCTCGGTCGTCGGCGCCGGTATGCGCACGCACTCCGGTGTCTCGGCCACGCCGTTCGAGGCGCTGAGCCTCGCGGGAGTGAACATCGAGATGATCTCGCCCTCCGAGATCCGCATCTCGGTCGTGGTGCGCGGCGTCGACCTCGCCGAGGCCGGAGTCGCGCGAATCTGAGAGAACGTGCGGGCGCGCCGTCTGTTGCGCGCCCGCACGGCGGTCGTAGGTTCGGATCACCGAGCCGCACAGTTGCCCGAGCCGATGGTGTCCGGGCGAAACCAGAAAGGTCGATGACGACATGCAAGAAGTGAACCTGGGGCTGTACTTCCTCTCGGAGGTGGTCGGTACCGCGATGCTGATCCTCCTGGGTTGCGGTGTGGTCGCCAACGTGGCGCTGGCCAAGACCAAGGGCAACGCCGGTGGATTCCTGATGGTCAACTGGGGATGGGGCCTCGCGGTCTTCGCCGGTGTGATCGTCTCGGCGTACTCCGGTGCTCAGCTGAACCCCGCCGTCTCCATCGGTCTGCTCGTCGCGGGCAAGATCGCGTTCGTCCAGTTCCTCGTCGCGGTCGCCGCGCAGCTGGTCGGTGCCATCATCGGTGCCGTGCTGGCCTGGGCGTCCTACAAGCAGCACTTCGACGACGAGCCGGACCCCGCCGCCAAGCTGGGCGTCTTCTCCACCGGACCCGCCATCCGCTCGTACGGCTTCAACTTCCTCACCGAGGTCATCGCGACCTTCGTCCTGGTCTTCGTGATCTTCGGATTCGCCGACTACGGCGTCGCCGACATCGGCGTCCCGGGCGGCATCGGCGGCCTCGCGGCCGTGCCCGTAGCCCTGCTCGTGGTCGGTATCGGCGCCTCCCTCGGTGGCCCGACCGGTTACGCGATCAACCCTGCGCGTGACCTCGGTCCGCG
>NZ_CAKKMM010000096.1:0-12346 GCF_918698205.1 Microbacterium sp. Bi128
GTACCAGATGTCCAGGAAGGGCGTGGCGGCAGGGGCGAACGCGCCGTCGATCTCGCCGAGTCGGGCGGGCTCCCCCGCGACCAGTCCGGCCGCGGCCAGTTCGGTGGCGCGCACGCCCCCGAGCAGCAGCGAGGCGAGCGCCCCGACCGGCATCCGCACGTCGGGCTCGGCGTCGGTGGGTTCCACGACCGCGGTCCCGGCGTCGTCGATGCGCACGGCCCAGGCGCCGTGCGCGAAGCCGAGGGGGTCGTCGATCCCGAAGACCATGTCGAGCGCGCCCGAGTAGTCACGGGATGCCAGAGCCCGCGGCACGTCGAGCACCCTGAGCCAGTGGTGGTCGGTGAGGGTGGCCGTGACCGCCCGGCGGTCGGAGATCATCCACTGCACCGGCGGGGCCGGCGGCTGCAGGTCGGCCTTCACGCGGGCGACGAGGTCGTGTTCGAGGGCGAACCGCCACAGCGCCGCGAGCGCCTCGTCGCCGTCGGCGAACAGCGCGCGCACCTGCAGGTCGTGGGCGGTGTAGTCCTCGCGCTCGTCGAGCGTGTACACCAGGACGCCCCGCTCGACGCCGTCGAGGTCGCGGTACGCCACGGCGCGGATCTTCTTGGCATCCTTCGACTCGGGCGTCAGCCCGGCGACACCGCGCCAGCGGCCCTCCCACCCGGGGACCGCACCCGGCCGGCGCACGCGGATGCGCTCGTGCACCGCGGCCAGCCGCTCGGGCAGGCTCTCGGGCGCGACGAAGTCCAGACGCCCCGGTGCGACCGGACCCGTCCAACGGGGGCGGCTGGTGTCCACGACGACGTCGGCCGCCCAGGCGGCGGGAGAGAAGCCCCACCGCCCGTAGATCGTGGCCTCGGTCACGGTGAGACCCGCCAGGGCGTACCCCGCGGCGGCGGCCGTGCGCAGTTCGCCCGTGAGCATCGCCCGTGCGATCCCGCGGCGGCGGTGCGTGGGCGCGACCGTGACCGCGCTGATCGACCACAGCGGGAGCGTGCGGCCCGGCGAGACGGTGAGCTCGCTCGCCCACGAGTCCACGGTGGCGACGGGAGCCTCGGGCACGGCGCCCGCGCGGTCGAACACTCCCGTGAGTCGACGATGGCGCAACGACTTCCGCGCGCTCTCGACCTCTTCGGCGGTCGGCTCCTCGCCGAGGAATCCCCGCGACACCGACCTCAGGAACGGTGCGAAGGCGTCTCCGTCGGGGTCGACCAGGGCGTACTCGAGGCCGGATTCGGCCAGTGCGGTCGAGGAGGCGGTGTCCAGCGGAAGGGTCGAGGTCTGCGTCGGAGCCATGCCCCCAGCCTAGAGACGACCGGGGACACTCCGCCCGCGGGCCTCAGTGGGTCGCTTGGATGGAACGCAGGCGGGACAGCACCTGGTCGCGCAACTCGTCCGGCGCCGTCTCCTTGCACGCCCGGGCCACGACCTCGGTGAGGGTCCGGGCCACGAGCGCTTCGTCCTGGCATCCGGGGCAGTTCTCGAGGTGCTCGCGGATGTCGTTGTGCTCGGTCTTGCAGACCTCGTTCCGGAGGTACTCCTCCAGATCGCGTCGGGCCTTGTCGCAGCCGCAGTCGCTCATTTCTTCACTCCCGTCGCGGCCTGGATGCCGCGCTCCTTCGCATAATCCGACAGCAGGTCGCGCAGCAGCCGCCTGCCGCGGTGCAGACGGCTCATGACCGTGCCGATCGGGGTCTTCATGATGTCGGCGATCTCCTGGTAGGCGAAGCCCTCGACGTCGGCGAGGTACACCGCCATCCGGAAATCCTCGGGGATCGACTGCAGGGCGTCCTTGACGACGGACGCGGGCATGTGGTCGATCGCTTCGGCCTCGGCCGAGCGGGCGCTCGTGGCCGTGGTCGACTCGGCGCCGCCGAGTTGCCAGTCCTCGAGGTCGTCGATGGCGCTCTGATAGGGCTCGCGCTGCTTCTTGCGGTACGTGTTGATGTACGTGTTCGTGAGGATGCGGTACAGCCACGCCTTCAGGTTGGTGCCCTGGGTGAACGTCGACCACGAACCGAAGGCCTTGACGAAGGTCTCCTGCACGAGGTCGGCCGCGTCGGCCGGGTTGCGCGTCATGCGCATCGCCGCCGCATAGAGCTGATCCATGAAGGGCAGCGCCTGCTCTTCGAACTGCGCGCGAGGCTCCGTCGCATCTGCCGTGTCGTCCATCAGACGCAAGTCTACGTCGGGCGTTCCCGACGCCCACTGCAGCGCCGGACGCTGGAGAAGTGCGGTCATGTGTCGTCCCCCTTTCAGTAGGGTAGGAACCGATGAGCGACCACGGGTATTCCCCCCTTTCCCCGACCGCCGCGCCGCGCGGAGAATGGACCGCGCCCGTCGCCGACACGGCGGTGGATGCCACGGTGACCGTGCCCGGCTCGAAGTCGCTGACCAACCGCGAGCTCGTGTTGGCGGCGCTCGCCGACGGCCCGGGCGTCCTGCACGCGCCCCTGCACTCCGACGACTCCGCCCGCATGATCGACGCGCTGCGGGTCCTGGGCGTGGAGATCGAAGAGGTCGACGAGGGTTCACCCTTCGGGCCCGACCTGCGCGTGACGCCCCCCGCCGCCTTCACCGGCGGCACGACCGTGGATTGCGGTCAGGCCGGCACCGTCATGCGCTTCGTGACGCCCGTCGCCGGACTCTCCCGCGGCGACGTGCACCTGACAGCCCACAAGAGCGCCCTGCACCGCCCGATGGGCGCGATGATCTCGGCGTTGCGCGAGGTGGGCGTCGACATCGACGACGGGGGCAACTGGACCCTGCCCTTCACCGTCCGCGGGCACGGACACGTGCGCGGCGGCGAGGTCGAGATCGACGCGAGCCAGTCGAGCCAGTTCGTGTCGGGGCTGCTTCTGTCCGCGCCGCGCTTCGACGTCGGCCTGCACCTGCGGCACGTGGGCTCGCGCCTGCCGAGCATGCCGCACATCGACATGACCATCGAAGCGCTCGCCCACCGCGGCGTCCACGTGGAGCGTCCGGCCACGGGCGAGTGGATCGTCCCCGCGGGCCCCGTGCGCGCGAAGGACATCGCGATCGAGCCCGACCTCTCCAACGCCGCCCCGTTCCTCGCGGCGGCGATGGTCGCCGGCGGCTCCGTCGCGATCACCGGATGGCCGGCGCACAGCACACAGCCCGGTGCGCTCCTCCCCGAGATCCTCGGCGAGATGGGCGCGCACGTCAGCCGGCGCGGCGGCACCCTCACCGTCACCACCGGCGACCGCATCGTCGGCGCCGAGCTCGACCTGGCCGCCGCGGGCGAGCTGGCGCCCACGATCTTCGGGCTCGCCGCGTTCGCCGACGGCCCCACGACCCTGCACGGGATCGGGCACATCCGCGGCCATGAGACCGACCGCATCGCCGCCCTCGTGGGCAACCTGCGCAGCCTCGGGGGCGAAGCGCACGAGCTCGAGGACGGCATCCGCATCGTCCCCGCTCCTCTCCACGGCGGCGAGTGGAAGGCGCACCACGACCACCGGATGGCCACGACGGGCGCCCTCATCGGCTTGCGCACCCCGGGCGTCGTGATCGACGACATCGGCACCACGGCGAAGACCCTGCCGCAGTTCGCCGCCCTCTGGCACGCGATGCTGGGCACCGATGTCTCGGGCTGACGCGTGAGCTGGCTCGACGACGACGCCGACGACGACGAACCGGAATTCGACGAGTCGTCGGTCCGGGTCCGCCCGAATCCCAAGGGGAACCGGCCGCGCACGAAGCGCCGACCGGCGCACGCCGACGCCCGCATCGCCCGGGTCCTGGCCGTCGATCGCGGCCGCTACACGGTGCTGATCGACGAGGACGGCCCCGACGAGCGCCGCGTGCTCGTCACGCGGGCCCGCGAGCTCCGCAAGCAGGCCATCGTCAACGGCGACCGCGCGCGCGTGGTCGGCGATCTCTCGGGCACCGAGGGGACGCTCGGCCGCATCATCGGGATCGAGGAGCGCACATCGCTGCTCCGCCGCAGCGCCGACGACACCGATCAGGTCGAGCGCGTCATCGTGGCCAACGCCGACCAGATGCTCGTCGTCGTCGCCGCCGCCGACCCCGAGCCGCGCGAACGCCTCGTCGACCGGTACCTCGTCGCGGCCCTGGATGCCGGCATCCGTCCGTTGCTCGTGGTGACCAAGACCGACCTGGCCGACCCGAGCGAGTTCCTCGCGCACTTCGACGGCGTCGACCTCCGCGTGTTCACCAGCGGGCAGGACGCCATGCCGCTCGAGCGCATCGGCGAGGCTCTCGTCGGCCACTCGACGGTGTTCGTCGGGCACTCCGGCGTCGGCAAGTCCACGCTCGTGAACGCCCTGACCGGGTCGGTGCGCGCCACGGGCCACGTCAACGAGGTGACCGGGCGCGGGCGCCACACCTCGTCGTCGACGGTCTCGCTGCGCTACCGGGGCCCGGCCGGGTCGGGATGGGTCATCGACACCCCGGGCGTGCGCTCGTTCGGCCTGGGGCACGTGAACCCCGCGAACGTCCTCGCCGCCTTCACCGACCTCGCCGAAGTGGCCGAGGAGTGCCCGCGCGGCTGCACGCACCTGCCCGACGCCCCCGACTGCGCGATCGTCGAGGCCGTGGCATCCGGTCGCCTGGGTCCCGGAGCGGCGGCCCGACTGGATTCGCTGCAACGGCTGCTCACGACGTTCCAGTCCATCGAGCGTTCTAGGCTGGAGGGGTGACGACTCTCGAAGCCGGCCAGGCCGCTCCCGATTTCACCCTGCTCGACCAGGACGAGCACCCCGTCTCGCTGAGCGACTTCCGCGGTCGCCGCGTGATCGTGTACTTCTACCCCGCGGCGCAGACGCCCGGATGCACGACGCAGGCGTGCGACTTCCGCGACAGCCTCGCGTCGCTGCAGGGCGCGGGGTACACCGTGCTCGGCGTCTCTCGCGACACCCCCGAGAAGCTGCGCTCCTTCCGCGACAGCGACGGACTCACCTTCCCGCTGCTGAGCGACCCCGACCACGCGGTGCACGAGGCGTACGGCGCGTGGGGCGAGAAGCAGAACTACGGCAAGACCATCACCGGCGTGCTCCGCTCCACCTTCGTCGTCGACGAAGAGGGCCGCATCGTCGAGGCGCAGTACAACGTCAAGGCCACCGGCCACGTCGCGCGCCTGCGCAAGGCCCTCGGCCTCGCCACGGCCTGACCGCCCGTCCCCCTCGCCCTTCAGCGCTCCACGTCAGAGCCCGCCGCGGACACGACGAAGGAGATCCGAGCCCCGAGGACGGCCGCCGCCCGTGATCACGCGGCGACCGAACGACGCGGGCCCCGGTCTTCCTTCGTCGTGTCCGCGCACGCTGACCCGCGGGACGTCCCACGCGCGGGCGCGGGCCGGCGGACGGGTCCGGGCCGACGTGCGGGTGAGGATGCCGCGCGTCAGGCGTCGTCGCGGCGTCGCGGGGCCGCGGCTCGCACGGCGAGCACGAGCAGGATGAGGCCCACGACCGCCGGCGCGGCAATGAGCAGCGCGGTCGTGGCGGACGCCCACTCCCCCGTCACGGCGCCGATCGCGACCGACAGGATCAGCAGCTGCGTCACGATGCCGCCGGAGCGCCCGGCCGAGACGTCGCGCGCTGTCGCGACGGCGAACGCCCCGATCGCGGCCGCGCCGATGACGGTGAGCACGATGAGCGCGAGCGAGCTGACGACCGAATCGGTGTCTCCGCCCATGAGCGCGACCACCTGCCACCCGGCGAGGGCCAGGATGCCGACCGCCTCGAGTCCGAGCACGAGAGCTGCCAGAAGACGAACCGGCATCACCGCATCCTTCCCGACGAGTGTTTCGCCGGCGTTGCAACCTGGAAACCTGCCGGTTACCTCTTGATCGGCCGGAAGCGCTGTGGGAGCATGGAAAAAGCCGTGTGCTCCCACAGCGACGTGGGGCGAGCGATCGCTCGCGTTCCCACCAGGGTACCGGACCCGAACCCCGGTGCCCGCCGATGAAAATCTTCCGCAACAAGGAGCACCCCTATGGATTGGCGCGACAAAGCAGCCTGCCTGACCGTCGACCCCGAGCTGTTCTTCCCCGTGGGCAACACCGGCCCGGCGGTCGACCAGATCGAGAAGGCCAAGTCGGTCTGCGCGCGCTGCACCGTCACCGAGGTCTGCCTGCAGTACGCCCTCGAGTCCGGCCAGGACTCGGGCGTGTGGGGCGGCCTCTCCGAGGACGAGCGCCGAGCCCTCAAGCGTCGCGCCGCGCGCGCCCGCCGCGCGTCCTGACGACGGTCTCGGCAGAGACGAAACCCACCCCTCGGGGTGGGTTTCGTCGTTTCCGGCGGGTCACAGAATCAGTGATTCGCACAACCTCAGCGGGTTCCGCCGCCGCGCCCGGAGGTTGCGCGCATCGCTGAGCGTGCGACCCGCGGCGGTCAGCCCGCCGAGCGGTCGATGTAGCGCAGCGGGATCTCGATCGTGACCTCGGTGCCGTTGCCCATCAGGGTGTGCCAGTCGATCGTGCCGCCGAGTTCGCCCTGGATCAGCGTCCGCACGATCTGCGTGCCGAGGCCCCGGCCGACCTGCCCCTCGGGGAGACCGACACCGGTGTCGCGCACGCGCACCTCGAGCATTTCGTCGCCGCGCTCGGCCGAGATCTCGACGTCGCCCTCCTGGCCGGCCAGTCCGTGCTCGACGGCGTTCGTGACGAGTTCGGTCAGCGCCAGCGCGAGGGGGGTGGCGTACTCGCTGGGCAGCGTCCCGAAACGGCCGGTGCTGCGCGTGCGGGCACGGGTGTTCGGGGCCGCCGCCACCTCGGCGACGAGCTTCAGCACGCGCGCGAACACGTCGTCGAAGTCGACGTTCTGCGCCAGCCCCTCGGACAGGGTGTCGTGGACCACCGCGATCGCCGAGACGCGCCGCATGGCCTGGGTCAAGGCATCCCGGGCTTCGTCGGAGTGCGTGCGTCGCGCCTGGATGCGCAAGAGGGATGCCACGGTCTGGAGGTTGTTCTTGACGCGGTGGTGGATCTCGCGGATCGTCGCGTCCTTGGTGATGAGCTCCTGCTCCTGGTGGCGGATCTCGGTGACGTCGCGGCTGAGCACGATCGCGCCGATCCGCGTCCCGCGGTCGCGGAGCGGGATCGTCCGCAGCGACACCTGGACGCCCCGCGCCTCGATGTCGGCGCGCCACGGCGCCCGACCGGTGACGACGATGGGGAGCGACTCGTCGACGTCCTGGCGCTTGGCGGGGAGAATGCGCTCGGTGACTTCGGCGAGGGACTCCCCCTCGAGCTCGTCGTCGAAGCCCATGCGATTGAACGCCGAGAGCGCGTTGGGGCTCGCGAACGTGGTGATCCCGTCGACGTCGAGGCGGATCAGGCCGTCGGAGGCACGGGGCGCCCCGCGCCGCGGCGAGGTCGGGGCCTTCAGATCGGGGAACTCCGCCGACGAGATCATGCCGAACAGGTCGTCGGCGCAGTCGTTGAAGGTGATCTGCTGGCGTGAGGGGGTGCGGGTCTCGCCGAGGTTGGTGTGGCGGGTCAGCACGCCCACGGTCGCCACGGCGTGCCCTTCGCGAGAGAGTTCGCGCACGATGGGCACCGCGCGCACGCGCGTCGGGGTCTCTTCGAACCAGTCGGGGGATGCCGAGTCGACGATGCGTCCGCTCTGGAACGCCTCGCGCACCTGCGTCCGCCACTGGGGGCGCACGCGGTCGCCGACGATGTCGCGGTAGAACAACGTCGCCGCTCCCCCGGGCCGAGTGTGCGCGACGGCGACGAACGAGTCGTCGGGGGTCGGCACCCAGATCACGATGTCGGCGAAAGCGAGGTCGGCCAGCAGCTGCCCGTCACCGGCGAGGCGGTGCAGCCACTCGACATCGGCCTCGCTGGAGCGGCCCTGGGCGTAGACGAGTTCGCTGAGTGTCGACACCCCTCCACACTAGAGGCCCGCATCCCACGGGAATGCCGCTGCCCCGGGTGCACGCACCCGGGGCAGCGGCGGAGGGGGTCAGGCCTGCGTCACGCCCACCGTGTAGGTGGCCTGCGACGAGCCGTACGCGACCGCGCCGGTGGTGACCCCGAAGGAGCGCACCAGAACGATGGCGTTGGCCGTCCCTCCGACGGTCGGCACGGTGGCGAACGTCGGAGAGACGTATCCGTCCGCGTCGGGGTCGAACTCGAGCACGTCGGTGTCGGTGAGGCTCACCGTCACGACGGAGCCGTCGGCCAGCGGCATGCCGTCCCGTGCCACGTCGATCGACAGCGGGAACGAGTCACCCACCTCGACGTCGGAGATGTCGTACGCGCTCGCCGTGATCTGACCGGAAGCGGAGGCCGCGGGAGCGGCGACCGCGACCGCGACGACCGGGACGCTCCAGGCGAGGGCGGTGGTGAATGACCGCCGCGAGACGCCGTCGGCGGGAGTGGACTTGTTCATGATCAGGTGTTCCGTTCCTGGGTGAAGGCGATACCGGTGACGACGCTCACCGCGTCGCCGTGTAGGAGAGCGCGACGGTGTTGGCACCCGACGCGCCGGCGATCTCGACGGTCGCCGCACCCGCCGGGAGCGAGGTCAGCGCCGTCTTGAAGATCGCTTCGGCCGAGGCCCCCGGGGCGAGGGACGAGAGCGTCTTCGTGCCGTACGCGCTCTTCACCCGCACGGTGACCGTCTCGGGCGAGGTGTTCTTCACGGTGACCGTGAGGCGCGCCTTGCCCCCGACGACGGCGGCCGTCGCGGTGCCGTCGATGGTGAGGGCGGTCGCCTTCGCCACGACCGTGAGCGCGGGGAGGGTGACCTTCGTCGCCCGGGAAGCCGCGGCGGTGATCGTCACGGTGCCGACGCCCGAGGCCGTCACCGACGGAGCGGCGGCCAGACCGAGAGCGTCCGAGGTGACCCGCACGCTCGTCTTGCCACCGGCGAACGTGGCCGGCCCCGAGACGGTGAAGGTCACCGAGACGCCCGCCATCGCGTGCCCGGACCCATCGGCGACCGAGACGCCACCCGGCGCTGCGGTGTCGCCCACGACGACGGTCCGCGCCGTCCCGCGCGCGGTCAGCACCGGCGCATCGGTCGAGCCCACCGACGCCAGCGACGCCGAGGCGACGGCGGAGACGTTGCCGGCCTTGTCGGTGGCACGCGCCTGAACGGTGTGTCCCCGGGAGTCGACGGTCAGGGCGGCGGAGTACGCCGTCCAGACGCCGCCGTCCACCCGGTACTCGGTCGAGGCGACACCCGAACCGGCATCCGTCGCCGAGACCGTCACGGTGCGACCGCTCACGGAAAGTGCGACCTGAGGCGCGTCCCGGTCGACCGCCACGGAGACGGGGATGCGCACGACGCTGCCGCTGGGCTGTGCCCGCACGATGATCTGGCTGGCGGCGACCGCGTCGGCGGGCACCGTCAGGGCGAGGTTCGCCGCGCCGCCCGACACCGTCACGGGTGCGAACGTGGCAGAGCTCCCGACCCACTCGACCGTCGCCGTGGTGTTGACGGGGCTACCGGTGGAGGTGAGGTCCAGGCCCGACACCGCGAGCGAGAGCGAGGACGTGGCCGTGACGGGGGCCGACGGGATGCCGGTCACCTGGGCTGAGCGCCGAGCGAAGTCGGGCGCGAGCCCGGGGTTCGCCTTCACGTAGTCGATCCACGCGTCGCGGTCGATGAGGCCGGAGTCCTTCGTTCCGGTCCCCTGCGTGAAGATCCGGAAGTTGTCGCCGCCCTGCACGAGGAAGCTGAACGACCCGATGCGGTACGAGGCGGCGGGGTCGATCGGCGCGCCGTCGACCGAGATCGAAGTGACCCGATCGCCGGCCGCGCGGGAGGCGTCGAAGGTGTACGCGACGTTCTTCGACAGACCGAGCTTCAGGAAGGGCCGAGAGGGCACCGTCCCGTCCGGGTTGGTCTGCCACTGCTGCTCGAGCAGGGTCTTGAACTGCGCGCCGGTCAGCGAGGTCGTCCACAGGTTGTTCACGAACGGGAGCACCGCGTTGGCTTCGGCGTAGGTGACCACGCCGTCGGGAGCGTACGCCAGGTCGGCGCGGAGGCCGCCCGGGTTCACCACACCGATCTGCGCGCCACCCCGCTCGGCCGAACCGAGGCTGGCCACGAGCGAGTCGGCCACGAGGTTGCCGAGCGTCGACTCCTTCGACCGGTCGTCGCGGGAGCCGCCACCGTACACACCGTTGGTGTAGGCGCCACCGGCGAACGCCGTCGTGATGTCCTTCGACACCGACCCGACGGGCTGGTTACCGATCTGCGCGGCCGCGGCCAGGGCGGCATCCGTGATGCTCTTGACCTGGGCGACGCGCGGGTAGGTCGACACGAGCGTGTTCGTGGCCACCTTGGTGCGGGCGACGTTGGCACCCGTGTAGGAGAGCACGTCGCCGGTCGTGTCGGACACCGTCAGGACGACGTTGCCGATGTTCTCGCCGTAGTTTCCGGTCTGGATGACCGGGCGCGTGCGACCTTCGACTCCGGGGACCGGAGCGTCCCACGCGTACGTCTTGTGCGTGTGCCCGGTGAAGATCGCGTCGACCTTCGCCGAGGTCTCGGTGACGATCTCGGCGAACGGGCCGCCCGCCGCGATCTCCTGCTGCAGGGTCGCCCCGTCGGGGGTGCCGGCGCCGGCGCCCTCGTGGTACGCGGCCACGATGACGTCCGCTTCACCGTTGGCGGGGTCGCCGTCGGTCAGCTGGGCCGCGACGCGGTTGGTGGCCTCGACGGGGTCGCCGAAGTCCAGGCCACCGATGCCGCCGGGCGAGACGAGCGCCGGGGTCTCCTGCGTGACCGTGCCGATGACGCCGACCCGCAGACCCGACACCGTGCTGATCGCGTACTCGGGCAGCGCCGGTGTGGTCGTCCCCTTCCGGTACACGTTGGCACCGAGGTAGGCGAACTTCGCGTTCGGGCCCGTGCCGACCACGCGGTCGACGAGGTCGGCGAAGCCGCGGTCCAACTCGTGGTTGCCGATGGCGGAGGCCTTCAGGTCGAGCGCGTTGAGCACGTCGATCGTCGGCTGGTCGTCCTGCGAGGCCGACGCGAACGGCGAGGCGCCGATGTTGTCGCCGCTGGAGAGGAAGAGGGTGTTGTCCTCTCCGTACTGGGCGCGCAGCTGCTCAACGGTGCCGGCGAACTGCGGGGTGTTGGCGTCGATGCGCCCGTGGAAGTCGTTGATGTCGACCAGGTTCACCGTCGCGGTGGGGGTGAGGTCGACGCCGACGATGACGGGGTCGTGGTCGCTGGAGCGGAACGCGGAGGTGTCGTAGAAGTTCGTCGCGTTGTAGTTGTAGCGGCTGTACTCCAGAGCGATCGACTCACCCGAGTTGATGTTCCAGATGTCCGCGCCGCGGACGCGCGAGTCGGCCGACGACGACGCGAAGACGTGGTCGAGCGATCCGCTCTGTCCGCTGAACGAGTAGGAGTACTTGCCCGACTTCGACCCCTGGTCGATGTAGCCGGCGTTGGTGAGGACAGCGATCGGGTCTTCCTTCGAGTAGGCGTTGAAGTCGCCCATCAGGAACACCTTGTCGGTGCCCCACTCGCTCTTCAGACCGTCCGCGAAGGACACCAGGTCACCGGCCTGCGCGACGCGCGAGGCGTTCGAGGCGCCCTGACCGTCGCCCTTGTCGGCGTTCTCGCCACTCCCCGACCCCTTCGACTTGAAGTGGTTGACGATCGCGATGAACTCCGAGTCGTCGCCCTTTCCGACGAGGCCGAACTTCTGCGCGAGCGGGCGGCGAGCGTTGTCGAAGGCCGAACCCGTGGTGAGGATGCGCGAGTCGCCCTCGGTCCGCACCGCCGCCTTCTTGTAGATGAAGGCGGTCCGGATGACGTCCTCCGTCGCCGGCAGGGCAGACGGGGATGCCACGAAGGCCCACACGTCGCTGCCGGCCGCGGTGTTCAGCGCCGCGGTGAGGGTGCTGAGCGCGGTGTCGCGGTTCTTGCCGAAGGCGGCGGAGTTCTCGATCTCCTCGAGGCTCACGACGTCGGCGCCGAGGGCGGTGATCGCCGTGACGATCTTGTCCTGCTGGCGCTGCAGGTTCGTGCCGTTCGCGGCGCCGCGGGCGTCGCAGCCCGTGTTGACGGTGATCGGGTTGCCGGCGCGGTCGTTGTAGAAGGAGCAGCCGGAGAGGGTGTCACCCGTGGTGGTGAAGTAGTTCAGGACGTTGAAGGTCGCGACCTTGATATCGCCGCCCACCGCGGCGGGAGCCTCGGCACGCACGCGGGAGAAAGCCGCCGGAGACACCGAAGCGTCGTTGTCGGCGGTCAGCTGCGTGGTCGGCTGGAACTTCCAGGCGTTGTTGCGGTAGTCCAGCACCACCGGTCGCGTGAACGTCGCCGCGGCGCCGACCGAGACGGTGGTCTTGCTCAGGTACGGCAGCGGGATCGCCTTGTTGGCGGTGCTGCCC
>NZ_CAKKMM010000097.1:0-12141 GCF_918698205.1 Microbacterium sp. Bi128
GTGCCGACCTCACGGTCGTCTCGGTCCAGAAATGGGACGACGACGCGATCCACGCGTCCTCGCACCAGGCGCGCGTCGACCGGGATGCCAAGCTCACGCACGTCGTAGTGAGCTTCGGCGGTGGCGTCGTCCGTGTGAACCCGTCGGTCGAGCTCTCGGGCGCGGGCAGCGAGGGCCGACTGTACGGTCTGTCCTTCGCGGATGCCGGTCAGCACCTCGAGTCGCAGGTGTACATGCACCACAAGGGACCCCACACGGTCGGCGACGTGCTCTACAAGGGCGCGCTGCAGGGCGAGAGCGCGCGCAGCGTCTGGATCGGCGACGTGCTCATCGGGCACGAGGCCACCGGCACCGACTCCTACGAGGCCAACCGCAACCTCGTGCTCACCGACGGTGCGCGCGCGGACTCGATCCCGAACCTCGAGATCGAGACGGGCGACATCCAGGGCGCGGGCCACGCCAGCGCCACGGGTCGCTTCGACGACGAGCAGCTGTTCTACCTGCAGGCGCGTGGCATCGCCGAGGACGAGGCGCGACGCCTGGTCGTGCTCGGGTTCCTCAGCGAGATCGTCCAGCGCATCGGCATCCCCGAGCTCGAGACCGAGCTCACCGAGGCCATCGAGCGGGAGCTGGCCGAAGGAGCGCCGGCGTGACCGCGACGCGTGTGTGCGGTCTCGGCGAGCTCGTGCAGGACGAGGCCCGTCGGGTCGAGGTGGACGGCGTGGCGATCGCCGTCGTCCTCGACGGCAACGGCGACGTCCACGCGATCGGCGACGTCTGCACGCACGGCGACATCTCGCTGTCGGACGGCTTCGTCGAGGGCGAGACGCTGGAATGCTGGGCCCACGGCTCGGCGTTCTCGCTGAAGACCGGTCGCCCCCTGAATCTTCCGGCCTACGAGCCGGTCCCCGTGTACGAGGTCGTGATCGACGGCGACGACGTGCTCATCGATCCCGCCGTCACCAAGGCGACGGCCTGACGGCCGCGTTCGTCATCGACTCCCCGAACTACCGAGTAAGGAACACCATGTCTGTCCTCGAGATCCGCGACCTCCACGTGACGGTCGAGACGGATGCCGGCACGACCCCGATCCTCAACGGCGTGACGCTGACGCTGCGCACCGGCGAGACCCACGCCATCATGGGCCCGAACGGCTCCGGCAAGTCGACCCTGGCGTACACGATCGCCGGTCACCCCAAGTACACCGTCACGAGCGGCTCCATCACCCTGGACGGTGAGGACGTCCTCGAGATGAGCGTCGACGAGCGCGCACGCGCCGGCCTCTTCCTCGCGATGCAGTACCCGGTGGAGATCCCCGGCGTCACGGTCACGAACTTCCTCCGCACCGCCAAGACGGCGATCGACGGCGAAGCGCCGGCGATCCGCACCTGGACCAAGGACGTCAAGGGCGCGATGGAGAACCTGCGCATGGACGCGAAGTTCGCCTCGCGCAACGTCAACGAGGGCTTCTCGGGCGGCGAGAAGAAGCGCCACGAGATCCTCCAGCTCGAGCTGCTGAAGCCGAAGATCGCGGTGCTCGACGAGACCGACTCCGGCCTCGACGTCGACGCGCTGAAGATCGTCTCCGAGGGCGTGAACCGTGCCAAGGAGCAGACCGACCTCGGCGTGCTCCTCATCACGCACTACACCCGCATCCTGCGCTACATCCGTCCCGACTTCGTGCACGTCGTCGTCAAGGGCCGGATCGTCGAAGAGGGCGGCCCCGAACTCGCCGATCGTCTTGAGGAAGAGGGCTACGACCGTTTCCTCGATGCCGGTGCGCCGGTGGACGCGTAGGCTCGTTACATGACCGCAACACTCGCTCCCGAGAAGTACGACGAGGTCACCGAGGCCCTGAAGGACGTGATGGACCCCGAGTTGGGGATCAACGTCGTCGACCTCGGCCTCATCTACGACCTCGCGTGGGATGACGAGAACGACGCGCTCGTCATCCACATGACCCTGACGTCTGCGGGGTGCCCCCTGACCGACGTGCTCGAGGAGCAGACCGCTCAGGCCCTCGACAACGTCGTGGACCGCTTCCGCATCAACTGGGTGTGGATGCCGCCGTGGGGTCCCGAACGCATCACCGACGACGGGCGCGACATGATGCGCGCCCTCGGCTTCGCGATCTGAACGCCGCCGCTCGAGAAGTGCCCGTCCCGCATCGTCGGAGCGGGCACTTCTGTGTCCGCCTCTGACGCGACGATTCCTCCTCGTCGGGCTCGCTCATTAGGCTCGCGGGATGAGTGTTCCCCCGTTGACGGCCCTCCCGCTGGAGCTGCTGCGTCAGCGCTCCAGCACGAAGTGGCGTTCGTACGGTGACGACGTCATCCCGATGTTCGTCGCCGAGACGGGTTTCCCGCTCGCGCCGGCGATCACCTCGGCCCTGACGCGCGCCGTGGAGATCGGCGACACCGGATACACCCCACCCCGCCCCGGGATCGACGTCGATTTCGCCGCCTACGCGGACCGGCTGTGGGGATGGCGGCCCGATCCGTCCCGAATCCGCTGGACGGGCGACGTCATGATGGGCGTCGTCGAGGTGCTGCGGGCCGTGACGTCCCCCGGCGATCGCGTGGTGGTCACGCCGCCCGTCTATCCGCCGTTCTACGACACCGTCGAAGAGGCGGGTGCCGTCGTCGAGCGGGTGCCACTGCGCGACACGGGGGAGCGGTGGGAACTCGACCTCGACGGGATCGCCGCGGCTTTGGCATCCGGGGCCCGCGCCGTGCTGCTGTGCAATCCGCACAACCCCACCGGCACCGTGCACACGCGCGAGAGCCTGGCCGCGCTCGCGCGTCTCGCGGCGCGCTACGGGGCGAGTGTCGTCAGCGACGAGATCCACGCGCCGCTCACGCACGCTCCGGCGGTGTTCACCCCGTTCCTGGATGCCGCCCCCGAGGCGGCGGCGGTGGGGTATGCCGTGACGAGCGCGAGCAAGACGTACAACCTCGCCGGGCTCAAGTGCGCCGTCATCGTGACGGGCTCCGACGAGACGGCCGCCGTCGTACGGTCGCTGCCGTGGGAGGTCGAGTGGCGCGCGGGTCTGTTCGGCGTCATCGCCAATCGCGCGGCCTTCTCGTCCGAGAGCGATTCCTGGCTCGCCCAGCTCCTCGCCGCGCTCGACGACAACCGGCGGCTGCTGGCCGAGCTGCTCGCCGCGCACCTTCCGCTGGCCCGGTATCGGATCCCCGACGCGGGGTTCCTCGCGTGGGTCGATGTCTCCGCCTACGGGTGGGGCGACAACCCGGCGCCGTTCGTCCGCCGCGAGGCGAAGGTGGCCTTGCACCACGGTCCGCTGTTCGGCGTCGAGGGTGTGGGACACGTGCGCATCAACATCGGCTGTGCCCCGGACGTTCTGCGCGAGGCGATCGCGCGCATCGGGGCTCTGGTCGGGTAGTTCGGCGTCGCGGCATCCGACCGCTCTCGCCTGGCATCCGAGGATAGGTAAGGATATCCTTATCGGGTGAAGACAGCCACGCGTCCCGCTTACCGCCCGTACGTCGCCGTGGTGAAGGGGGCCCGCCGGCTGTCGCCGCACTTCGCGCGCATCACGTTCACGTCGCCCGACTTCGAGGTCTTCGGCACGGATCGGCGCGACCAGCGCGTCAAGCTCGTGCTCCCCGGACCGGATGGCACCTTGTGCGACATCGGGCAGACCGACCCGCAGGCGATCGACAACGGCGAGTGGTACACCCGGTGGCGTGATCTTCCCGACGAGGAGCGGATGCCGTTCCGCACGTACACCGTGCGCCGGATCGACCCCGAGGCGCTCGAGCTCGACATCGACTTCGTGCTGCACCACGACGCCGGTCCCGCAGGGGCGTGGGCCGAGATCGCGACCGCCGGTGACCGGATCATCGTCGTCGGCCCGGACGCGCGGAGCTCCGAGTCCGCGCAAGGGATCGACTTCCACCCCGGTACGGCGCAGCGCCTGCTGCTCGCCGGGGACGAGACCGCCGCCCCGGCGATCTGCGCGATCCTCGAGGGGCTCGGCGCCGGGTTCGTCGTCGACGCCTTCATCGAGGTCCCGAGCATCGACGATGCCCTTCCCCTGGCCGCCGACGACGCGCGCGTGCGGTGGTTGGCCCGCGATGACCGCCCGCACGGGGAGGCGCTCATCGAGGCCGTCGAAGCCTGGACCGCGGCATCCGGGGACGTCCTCGCCCGCGCCGCCGCGCCACGCCCGCAGGAGCTCGACGACATCGACGTCGACGTCGACCTCCTGTGGGACAGCCCCGACGACGGCGAAGGCGAATTCTACGCCTGGATCGCGGGGGAGTCGCAGACGGTGAAGGTGCTGCGGCGTCTGCTCGTGCAGGGCTGCGGCGTCGACCGCAAGCGCGTGGCCTTCATGGGCTACTGGCGCACCGGACAGGTCGAGCGCACGGCCTGAGGGATCCGGCCTGCCGCGCGGGCGGCGGGCCTTAGGCCCGCACGGTCTCCGGCTGGCCCAGGCTCTCGCTCACCGTGTGGTGCCGTCCGATCGGGATGACCATGGGGCGCCCGGTCAGCGGGTCGGGGACGACCCGGCTGTCGAGGCCGAACACCTCGCGCACCGTCTGCTCGGTGAGCACGTCGCCCGGGTCTCCGGCGGCGATCACGCGGCCGCCGGCCATGGCGACGAGGTGATCCGCGTACCGCGCGGCGAGGTTGAGGTCGTGCAGCACCATGGCCACGGTCGTTCCCCGCTGCCGGTTCAGATCGGTCAGCAGATCCAGCACGTCGATCTGGTGGCTGATGTCGAGGAACGTCGTCGGCTCGTCCAGCAGCAGCACGTCGGTCTCCTGAGCGAGGGCCATCGCGATCCACACGCGCTGTCGCTGTCCGCCGCTGAGCTCGTCGACATGGCGGTCCGCCAGGTGCGCGGTGTCGGTGGCTTCGAGGGCCCGAGCGACGGCTGCGTCGTCGGCCGAGCTCCAGCGTGCCAGGGCGCCCTGGTGAGGATGCCGCCCCCGGCTGACGAGGTCGGACACGGCGATGCCGTCGGGCGCGATGGGCGACTGCGGAAGCAGGCCGAGCACGCGGGCGACCTGTTTGGTCGGGAGCCGGTGGATGGCCTTGCCGTCGAGCAGGACCTGGCCGCGCGACGGGGTGAGCAGGCGCGCCATGGCCTTCAGGAGGGTCGACTTACCGCAGGCATTCGCACCGACGATCGTCGTCACGCGCCCCGGCGGCAGCGCGAGATCGAGGGACTCCACGATCGTCCGGTCGCCGTAGCCGAGCGTGACGCCGTCGGCGTGCAGGGTGCGCTCCGTGGTCATAGCGTGGTTCCTCCGGATCGACTGCTGGGGATCAGCAGGTAGATGAGATAGGGGGCGCCGAGCACGCCGGTGATGACGCCCACGGGGAGGCGCGTACCGAAGGCGTACTGCGCGCAGAAGTCCGCGACGAGCACCAACAGCGCGCCCACGAGGCCCGCGGGCAGGACGGGGAAGCCGACGGGCCCGAGGATCCGGACGGCGATGGGGCCGGCCAAGAACGACACGAACGCGATCGGCCCCGCCGCGGCGGTACCGAAGGCGAGCAGACCGACGGCGGCGACGATGAGCAGGAGGCGGCTGCGCTCGACGGGCAGGCCGAGGGCCGCGGCGGTCTCATCGCCCATCCGCAGGACCTCGAGACGCCGAGCGAGCACGAGGAGGACGGGGCCGAGGACGACGACTGCGAACAGCACCGGGAGCGCGCGGTCCCACGTGGCGTCGTTGAGATTGCCGGTGATCCAGCGCATCGCGGCGGGGAGGTCGTATTCCGCGGCGCGCGAGATGACGTACGACACGACCGCCTGGCACATCGCGGCCACGCCGATCCCGACCAGGATGAGCCGTGCTCCCGACCCGCCCTGCCGGTAGGCGAGCAGATAGATCGCGAGGGCGACGCCGAGCGCCGCGGCCATCGCGAGGAAGGACACCGTCGTCTCGCCGAGCCCCAGGACGACGATGCCGATGACGGCGGCGGCGCTCGCCCCCGTGTTGATGCCGATGACGTCGGGGCTGGCGAGGGCGTTGCGCAGCATCGTCTGGAACACCACACCGCCCATACCGAAGCACACTCCGGTCAAGAGGCCGGTCATCGCCCGCGGCAGGCGCAATTCGCCCACCGTGAAGGAGGCGCCGGGCACGCGCTGGCCCGTCAGGACGCCCCAGACCTCTGCGGGGGAGTAGACGGTCTGGCCCAGCATGAGCGACAGCGCGAACGCGGCGAGCACGAGCACCGACAGGATGCCGGTCACCAGGGCCCAGCGACGGCGGCGGCGGCGACGCCCGGCGGTGACGGCGGAGAGCGCCTCGGACGGGGCGGCGAGGGCGGCGGTCACAGCGCTCTCATCTTCTGTCGACGGACGAGAGCGATGAAGAAGGGGGCGCCCAGCAGAGCGGTGACGATGCCGACCTCGATCTCTTGGGGGCGGGCGACGACGCGGCCGACGACGTCGGCGAGGGTGAGGAGCACGGCTCCCCCGAGCGCGGAGACCGGGAGGAGCCAGCGGTGGTCGACACCGACCACCAGTCGGATCATGTGCGGGACGACGAGCCCGACGAAACCGATGGGTCCGGCGACCGCCGTGGCGGCGCCGCAGAGGATCACCGCGCCGCCGGAGGACACCAGGCGTGCCGTGCGGACGCGGGCACCGAGGCCGGCGGCGAGTTCGTCGCCCAGGGCGAGGGTGTTCAGCGCGGAGGCGCTGGCGAGGCAGATCACGAGACCGGCCAGCAGGAAGGGCAACACCTGGAGGATCGTCGCGGGCGTGGCGCCGCCGACGCCGCCGACCTGCCAGAACCGGAAGACGTTCATGACGTCGGTGCGCGGGAGCAGGATCGCGCTCGTGAGGGAGCTGAACGCGACCGCGGTGACGGCTCCGGCCAGGGCGAGACGCAGCGGGGTCGCGCCGCCGCGGCCGAGTGAGCCGATCGCGTACACGAAGACCGCTGCCGCACCGGCTCCGACCATGCCGACCCAGATGTAGGAGGTGGCCGAGCTGAGACCGAAGAAGGCGATACCGGTGACGATCGCGAGCGCCGCGCCGCCGTTGATGCCGAGGATCTGAGGATCGGCGAGCGGATTGCGTGTGGCGCCCTGCAGCACCGCCCCCGAGACGGCCAGGGCTGCTCCGACGAGCATGGCCAGGACGGTGCGCGGGACGCGCTTGGCCACCGCCGCCGTCGACGCCGTGTCGGTGGATCCGGTGAGTCCACCCCACACATCCGAGAGGGACACGTCGCGGGCGCCGAACGTGACCGAGAGGACGGCGGCGATCACGAGCACCACGATCAGAGCCGTGACGCCGAGGACTCGGCGCCGCCCCCAGCGACGCGGGTGTGCGTCGCCGGGGGCGGTCGGTGCCGGGGCGAGGGCGGTCATCGCGCCGTCGCGGGGCGGATCGGCATCAGGAGGCGGCCTTCTGCGCCGCGGCTCCGACGAGTCCGATGTACTCGTCGCTCAGCGGGGTTCCGATCGAGAGCGGGCTGGGGTTGGCGACCGCCGCGAGGGAGGTGTTGTCGGGCAGCATCACGACCGCGCCGGAGGCGACGGCGGGGATGCGCGACCACAGCGGGTCGGCCTGCAGCGTCGCCAGGGTCGCACTCGTGCCGTAGCCGACCATCGCGTCGACATCGGAGAAGTTCTCGATCTGCTCCGCGCTCTGGGTGAACCAGAACGTCTCGGCGTCGGTGCTGGAGGTCTCGACCGCCGAGGACGGGGTCATGCCGAACTCGCTGAGGAACATCGCACGCGGGTCCTTCAGCGAGTAGTAGCCCACCTGGCTGAGGTCGGTCGGGTCGATGTAGGTGAACAGGGTCTTCGCGCCGGCGAGGGAGGGGTACTTCGCCGCTTCGTCCGTGACGTGCTTCTCGAGGTCGGCGACCAGCTGCTGCGCCTGGCTCTCGCGGCCGAGGGCCTTGGCATCCGTGAGCGTCATCTGCTGCCACGTGGTGCCCCACGCGATGTCGGGATACGCCACGACCGGAGCGATCTTGCTCAGGGTGTCGTACTGCTCCTGCGTCATGCCGGAGTAGGCGCCGAGGATGACGTCGGGGCGGGCATCGGCGATGGCCTCGTAGTCGAAGCCGTTCGTCTCGTCCATCAGGGTCGGGGTCGCAGCGCCCAGTTCGTCGAGCTTGTCCTTGACCCAGGGGAGGAGTCCGTCGCCGTCCTCGTCGCCCCACGTGACCTTGGGCATCGCCACCGGCACCACGCCGAGGGCGAGGGCGGCCTCCTGGTTTCCCCAGCTGACGGTCACCACGCGCTGCGGCTCGGCGGGGATCGTCGTCTCGCCGAACGCGTGCTCGAGGGTGACGGGGAAGGCCCCGTCCGCGGCCGTGGAGGCCTCTTGCGCCCCGGGGGTGCCGGTGGAGCCGGCGCAGCCGGTCAGGACGAGGGCCGTGGCGGCAGCGAGCGCAGCCAGCGCGCGGAAACGGGACACAGAGGACCTCCTGCGGGTTAGGTAAGGATAGGCTTAGTTTAGATCAGATGCCGCGGGCGACCGCAAACTCGGATGCCGTTCCCCTCGTCGAACCTCTCGACGGCGAGGTAATCCCGGGCCGCCGTATACTGGGTGGCTGGCCATCATCGGCCGCCTTCCCTTTTTCTTCGACGAACGGACGTCTGCTGTGCTCGCCGTGCACGATCTCGAGATCCGCGTCGGCGCGCGCGTGCTGATGTCGGAGGTGTCGTTCCGCGTCTCCGACGGAGACAAGATCGGCCTCGTCGGCCGCAACGGCGCCGGCAAGACCACCCTGACCAAAGTGCTCGCGGGCGACCTGCTGCCGGCGAACGGCGGCGTCGACCGTGTCGGCGAATTGGGATACCTGCCGCAGGACCCCCGCTCCGGCGACCCCGAGATGCTCGCGCGCACGCGCATCCTCGACGCCCGCGGCCTGGGCTCGCTCGCCCTCGGGATGCACGAGGCCTCGATGGCGATGGGCGACGACGACCCCGCCGTCGCCGCGAAGGCGATGAAGCGCTACGGATCACTCACCGAGCAATTCGAGGCCCAGGGCGGATACGCGGCCGAGGCCGAAGCGGCATCCATCGCCCACAACCTGTCGCTCCCCGACCGCATCCTGGACCAGCCGCTGAAGGCCCTCTCGGGCGGTCAGCGTCGACGCATCGAGCTCGCGCGCATCCTGTTCTCGGACGCGCAGACGATGATCCTCGACGAGCCCACGAACCACCTCGACGCCGACAGCGTTGTGTGGCTGCGGGAGTTCCTCAAGGGGTACAAGGGCGGGCTCATCGTGATCTCGCACGACGTCGAGCTCGTGGGCGAGACGGTCAACCGCGTGTTCTACCTCGACGCGAACCGTCAGGTCATCGACGTCTACAACATGAACTGGAAGAACTACCTGCGCCAGCGGGTGGCCGACGAGGAGCGCCGCAAGAAGGAGCGCGCCAACGTCGAGAAGAAGGCCACCGCGCTCCAGCTGCAGGCCGCGCGCTTCGGGGCGAAGGCGTCGAAGGCCGCGGCCGCGCACCAGATGGTCGCGCGCGCCGAGAAGATGCTGTCGGGCCTCGACGATGTCCGTCAGGACGAGAGGGTCGCCAAGCTCCGCTTCCCCAAGCCCGCTCCGTGCGGCAAGACCCCGCTCATGGCCTCGGGACTGTCGAAGTCGTACGGGTCGCTCGAGATCTTCACCGACGTCGATCTCGCGATCGACCGGGGCTCGCGCGTGGTGATTCTCGGCCTCAACGGCGCCGGAAAGACGACGCTCCTGCGCATCCTCGCGGGCGTCGACCAGCCCGACACGGGGCAGCTCGAGCCCGGGCACGGCCTCAAGATCGGCTACTACGCCCAGGAGCACGAGAACCTCGACGTTCATCGCTCCGTGCTCGACAACATGATGTCGGCCGCCCCCGACATCACGGCGACCGAGGCGCGCAAGGTGCTCGGCTCGTTCCTCTTCGTCGGCGACGACGTCCTCAAGCCGGCGGGTGTGCTCTCGGGCGGCGAGAAGACGCGTCTGTCGCTGGCGACCCTCGTCGTCTCGTCCGCGAACATGCTGCTGCTGGACGAGCCGACCAACAACCTCGACCCCGCCTCTCGCGAAGAGATCCTGGGCGCACTCGCGCACTACGAGGGTGCCGTCGTGCTCGTCTCGCACGACGAGGGTGCCGTCGAGGCGCTCAACCCCGAGCGCGTCCTCATCCTCCCCGACGGGGTCGAGGACATCTGGGGCCGCGACTACGCCGACCTGATCACGCTGGCGTAGTCTTCGGCATCCGGATGCCGTGACCCGGCGCGACCGCGACGATCGTCGTCGGTGTGCGGCCGCGCTCAGCGCGCGTCGAGCAGGGCGTCCTCGTCGGCGGCGTCGCGATCACGCGGTCGCTTGCGCCCGCGGTGTGCGGAGACGGGGTCGAGCTTCGTCCGGGTCGGGGCGGGCGGCTCCTCGCCGCGCTCGCGAGCTTCTTCGATCTCTTCTCGGCGGATGCGGCGCTCGCTCACGATGACGTACGTGAGGAACCCGAATCCCATCAGCGCGAAGAGGATCCACTGGATCGCGTACGACAGGTGCGGACCGGGGTCGTCGCTCGGCGGATCGATCGGCAGCGGCGCTTGCGCGGGGGCAGGATCCTCGGACACGAGCAGGCCGTACGCGCCGGGCTCGAGGGGGCCCGTCTGCTCGGCGACGAGCCCGAGGTTGATCGTGGGCACCTGCCCCGTCTCGGCCGTACGGCCCGAAGCGGGGACGGGCTCGCCCGGGCGCAGACGCACCACGACCTCGGTCTCCGCGCTCGGCGGGGCGGGGATCGTGTCGGGCTCGGGCTGTCGTTCGCCCGGGGGAAGCCACCCGCGGTCGACGAGGAGGACACGGCCGTCGTTCAGCCGGAACGGCACGAGCACTTCGTACGCGGCCGACCCGCCGTGCGCGCGGTTACGGACGAGGAGTTCGTCGTCGGCGAGGTACTGCCCACTCAGGCGCACCGGGCGCCATTCATCGCCGGGAGCGAGCTCGCCATCGGGAGGGAGGAGGTCTTCGAGCGCCACGGGCGGCGCGTCGTAGTTGTCGGCGACGAGCTGCAGCTGCTCGGAGCGTTCGGCGTTGCGCGAGAACTGCCAGTTCGAGAGGAACCCGCAGGCGATCGCGAACAGGATCGCCACCCCGACGTACATCGACCAGCGGCCGGCCGCAGGCATGGTCCGCGCGCTCATGCGACGTCTCCGGCGAGAGCGGCCACCTCGACCGGGAAGTCGCGCGCGCGCAGGAACTCCCGCAGATAGCCCACGTGCTCCTCGCACGCCACCCACGTCTTACGGCGGTCCTCCGCGTGGATGCGCGGGTTGCGCCAGACGATGGCCCACTGCGCGTGCGAGCGGCAACCGGCCCGCGAGCACTCAACGGTGCCCTCGGTCACGACCGGTCGTCGCGCGGCTGTTCGAGGCGCGGGGTCTCGACGATGCGGATCACGGTCGGCGCGTCGGCGGCCGGAGCGGCGGCCGGCGATGCGGGCGCCGACTCGATCATGCGTTCCGGATTCACGGCGGGGGACACGTCGGCATCCTGACCGACGTTCGCGACGATCACCGCGAGGTAGGGCAGGAAGATCGCACCCGCGGCGAAGACGAACGTGTACCAGCCGTAGGGCGTGACGACCGCCATCGCGATGAAGCACGCGATGCGGATGCCCATCATCACCATGTATTTGGCGAAACGGGATCCGGCGTCGTCCCGGGGAGCCTGGGGGAGCGACGTCGCTGACTGAGCGCGGGGCGATGTCTTCACGGTGAGTCAAGGGTACGCCCGTCGTGTGAGGGCGGGACGCGCTTAGGAGCCGTATCGAGAAGAGTTGCTCGCCGCGATTCCGATGCCGACGAACAAGATGATGACGAACAGCACGATGAGCGCGATGCTCACCCAGCCGACGATGGTGCCGGCCAGGGCCATCCCCCGCCCCTTCTCGCCGGTGCGCTTGATCTGCGCCAGCGAGATGTGTCCGGTGATCACACCGGCGATGGGGCCGATGATCGGCAGGATCAGGAGGAATCCGGCGATGGATGCCACGAGCGAGATGATCGAGAGCGTGTTGGTGCGCACGGCGGCACCGAAGGGGGCCGCACCGTAGGGCTGGCCGTAGGCGGGGGCACCGTACTCGGGCGCGGTGGGGGCACCGTACGCGGGCGCGGCGGGGGCGCCGTAGGCC
>NZ_CAKKMM010000098.1:0-12036 GCF_918698205.1 Microbacterium sp. Bi128
GGGCTTTCGGCGCCGAGATCGGTCCGGGCGTCACATTACGGCCCCGCACCCGCGTCAAGTTTCCGTGGAAGCTGCACATCGGGTCCGGCTGCTGGATTGGTGAGGGCGTCTGGTTCCACAACCAGGACGATGTCTACATCGGCGCCAACGCTGTGGTTTCACAGGAATGCTTCATCACCACGGGAAGCCACCGGGCCCGCAGCGACATGGGCCTGATAACCAGCCCCGTTTACATTGACGATGGCGCATGGGTCACCTCGCGTTGCATGGTGCTCGGCGGAGCCCACATTGGCCAGTCAGCCGTCGTGGAGCCGCTCACCGTGGTCCGTGGTGAGGTTCCGCCGAATGCTGTCTACGGGCGGGTGCCCGGCCCCTCAGTGATCAGAGAACGGTTCCGGGGAAATGATGTCCTGTGATGGCACAATGCATCCTAGGGGGTAGCCATGGTGGCCAGGGTCTTGGAAATCAACGCGTACATCTTGTCGGCGAGGTACTGATGGCCGGCGTCGGTCGGGTGGACGCCGTCGGCGCCGATGAGCTTGGAATCGGCGCCGAAGAACCAGCGCTCGCTCAACGGGTCGACGAACTGAATGCCACCGGCAGACGCTGCCCCGGCGATCGCCTTGCTGTCACTGGTGATGAAGTCCGGCACCCGCTCGTTGACCCAGGCCGGACCGACGACGATCAGCTTCGCGTGGGGCGCCCGCTCGTGGATCTTTGTGTAGAGATCCGTCGCAGCCGCAGCCATCGTTGCAGGGTCCTGCTTACCGTCGTTCCTGCTCCCAAAGACGAGAACCAGATCTGCAGTCGAGCGCAGGCTGGTGGTGGCGGCTTCGGCGAACGTGACTTTCTCGGTTCCCCTGACGATGTACCCGGCTCCGGGATGGCCGATGACGTTCATGTCGACCGGATGGGATTCCGAGTAAAAGCGGGACCCGACGATCTTTGCCCAGTTTGCTGCTCCGTAGCCACCCTGGTCAGAGCCAACAACGTAGGAGTCGCCGATGATGTCAACGTTTGGGACCGCGGCACGGCTCGATTCCGGCGTGCTGGCAGCTGGAGCCGGCGAGGGAGCGGCCCCGTTGCCCCGTGCGGTGAATGCCAGCACAGCAATCATGACCGCCACGACGGCCAGCAGGCCAAATCCAAGTTCTTTCATGTGACGGAACCGGAAGGATGATCTGGTCCTGTTTGTGCTCTTCAGAAAATCCATTCGCAAAGACTATCGGCAATCCACTCTCGAGGGGGAAGTGAATGCAGAAGATACCAGCTTCGGTCCTGATTCAGACGAAAAATGAAGAGGCGAGCATCGAGAGGTGCCTGGCGGCACTGAGCGACTTTGACGAGGTCATCGTGGTCGATTCAAACAGCGCCGACCGGACCGCGGAACTTGCCGCCGCCGGCGGTGCGACCGTTATCAACTTCACCTGGAACGGGGCCTATCCGCAGAAGAAGCAGTGGCAGCTTGAACATGCGCCGACGCGCCACCCGTGGATCCTGTTCCTTGACGCCGACGAATTTCCGAGCCGGGAACTGATCGAGGAAATCGCCGTGATCGTCTCGGATCCGCTGGAACGCCGTGTGGCTTTCGACATCCCCATCTCCTATCACTTCGCTGGCAAGGTCCTCAAACACGGCCACCGGGTGGTCAAGCGTTCGCTGTTGAAGCGGGGCTTCAACCGCTATGAGGACACTGGTTTGGTGAATCTCCCGGTGATGACAGAGCTGGAAGTGCATTACCAGCCAGAGGCGACAGGTGAGGTGGGACGCACGGCGGGCCTGCTGGCACACCACGATCTGGATCCGGTCCGCACCTGGTTCGACAGGCACAACAAGTACTCCGACTGGGAGGCCTACATCCATGCCGACCCGGCCATGCGGCGCTCGGTGCGCTCGTCGAAAAGCCTGCAAGGCCAGCGCTTTGATGTCGTCCCGTTCAAACCAGTTGCCTTCTGGGTCTACAGCTACATCGTCCGGGGCGGCTTCCTGGACGGACGGGCCGGCATGGACTACGCCGTCGCCCTGGCCACGTACTACTGGCAGATCGGCCTGAAGACCCGCGAACTGCAGCAAAACGGCAGCCGGCTGGCTGAGCATGTCTGAAAATCGCGCATCGTCGGGGCCGCCCCTGAGCGTGCTGCAGATCGGCGGCCTGGCCGGCCCGGGGGCCGTCGCGGGCGGCGTCTGGGCGGTCGCGCGCATGCAGACTGCAGCGCTGGTGCGCCGCGGTGCCGCTGTTGAACTCGTCGGGGGCTGGCTCGGCGGCCGGCCGGCCACTCGTCCAGCTGCACCTCTGCCGCGACTTCATCACGACCTTCAGCGCCCTGGTGCTCCGCGGTGCTGCCATTCCCGTCATCGCGCAGGCCCACGGCATGCTGGCAGCGCCGCGTTCGCGCGGGTTGCGGGTGTTCGATGCGCTGATCTTCCGTCGGGCGATGCGGACGCCGCAATTATGGCTGACCCTGACGGAGGCCGAAGAAAAGAACCTTGAGTCCCTCGGCGTGCCGAGGACGAAGATGCGCAGGGTGGTGAACGCTACAGCCGACCCCGGCACCGTGTGGGAAGACCCGCAGACCCCCACCTTTCTGTTTGTTTCGCGGCTGGCGGCGCGCAAGCAGCCCACGGTGTTCGTCGAGGCAGCAATTGCCCTCCTGCGGGAGGGATCGGAAGCCCGGTTCGTGGTTGCCGGACCTGACCAAGGCGAACTGGAGAGCGTGCACCGTTTGATCGAGGCTTCAGGTTTCCGCGACCGGTTCGATCTTCCGGGGGAGTTGACGGAACCCCAGGTGCTGGCGGCGCTGTCCCATGCGACCGCCGTCGTTTTGCCCGCCCGCCACGAGCCTTACCCGATGGTGATCATCGAGGCGGCGGCTGTGGGTACGCCCATCATCCTGACCTCGGAATGTGGACTGGCCGCGCCCTTGCAGAAAGCGGGCGCGGCGGTTGTCGCCGCGCCCACGGCCGGGGCCTTCCACGCAGCCATGGCCACAGTGGCGGCCAGCCAGGATCTGCGGCTCCGGCTGAGTGCGCGGGCCCGTGAGCTGCACCTGGGTCTCTGGTCTGCCGAATCCCTCGCGGAAAGTCTCCTGGGATTGTATGCGGAGGCGATAGATGCTGGCCGGCAGTGACCTCCGGAGCCCGGTCAGCCTGCCGGGCGAGAGGAAGTCAGGAATCGGCGCGGCGCTGGCGATCCTGACTTTCTTGTGTTTTGCCGTCGCCATACCGCTCATCCTGCGGTCGACGTCGGAAGCCACCTACAGCGATACTGACTTCCTCATCCGATATTCGGTGCTCCTCTATGCGGCTTTCCGCATGAGTGCCATCCTCTGGAAAGACCAGGTGCGACCGGTAGCCGGTGTCTTCTGGATGTTCGTCTATGTCTGCCTGGGCGTGGTTCCACTGGCCCAATTGTCGACCGGCGCGTCAACCATCCTTGCTGTCCAGGTCGACGACTCGACCTTGTCCGCGGCAACCGCCATCACTCTTCTTGGCTGCGTCAGCTTCGACCTGGCCTATCACCTCAGACTCTTCAAGAACTTGGGCGGCCCGGCGCCCGTGCGCAAGCTGCGGAGCATGGAAACCCTGAGGATCTTTGCGACAGCCGCGATCCTGGGCGGGCTGATATACGTGGCTCAGGTCGGCGGAATCAGCGTGTTCTTTGCCAGCCGGCAGGAGGCGAGCCAGGCCCTGGACCAGGTGAGCCCCGACAGCGGACAAGCCGCCCGGGCGATCATCTCCGCCTTCGGCTCCGTAACCTGCCTGGTGGCGCTCATTTTCTACATCCACATATTCCGGGTCCTCCGAAGTTCCCTCAACCTGCTTGACTCCGTATTAATAGTCGGCCTGGTGGTGCTCAATGTCGTCGTGAACAACCCGATCTCCAACTCGCGTTACTGGACGCTGGCCGTGCTTTTCGGCTTGGTCATGCCGCTCATCGGGTCACGCAAAGCCCTCTTCAACTTGGCGATCGTCGGCGGGGTAGTGGCGGCGATCTTCCTTTTTCCGCTAAGCGACATCACCCGCCGGGCAGCGGGGACCGGCGTCATGCTCCAGACGGATTCGGTGTGGCGGATGATCTCGACCAAGGACTATGACCAGTTCAGCATGCTCGCGAATACCCTTGGGTTCACCCGGGATGAGGGACTGACCTGGGGGTACCAGTTCCTTGGCGCCGTGCTGTTTTGGGTGCCGCGCGTCGTCTGGCCGACCAAACCGCTCGACAGCGGTGTTGAGGTCGGCCAGTGGATGAGCAGTGCCAACGTCAACCTGTCGTCCCCGCTGTGGGCAGAGGCCTGGATCAATTTCGGAGTCCTCGGGGTGGCGGTCACATTCGCCCTGCTGGGGCTGCTGAGCAGAAGGCTCGACGTCGGCTTCGGCGCGGGTGCCTTGTCCGCCGGATCGGTGGGCTATCTGGGCGTCGCCATCTTCTCCGGGTACATGTTTATCCTGCTCCGCGGCTCTTTGCTGCAGTCGATGGGGAGGCTGCTGATCCTCGCCCTGGCCATTGCTGTTCTGAGCGTGAGCGCCAAACGAAAGCCAGGTGACACGAAATGAGTACGGACAAGCTCGAGCGTCCACATGCCGCAGGGCCCGGTTTTGCCCAGTCCTTCAGGGAGCTCAGCCTGGCGCAGAAGGGCAAGAAAGGGGTGCCCCTGTACTGCCTGTACGTCAACCGGCCGGCCGGCCGGGTGGTCGCAGCCGCGCTCAGGAACACCCGGTTCGGGCCAAACCAGGTGACTTTCGCTGGGGCGTTCCTTACCTACGGGGCGTTGCTGTGGCTGGCCCTCGGGGCAGGAACCGGGGCAGGTTCCGCGCTGGTGGGAGCCGTGCTCGCCGCCGGGTTTGTCCTCGACTCCGCAGACGGGCAGCTGGCAAGGCTCCAGGGACGGAGCTCAAAATTGGGAGAGTGGCTCGACCACGTGCTGGACAGCGGGCGGATCGTCGTCCTGCACGGAGCCGTTTTCTGCTTCCTCCTGCGCACAACTTCCATTCCGGCGCTGCAGCTGGCCGCGCTGTGCGGCGTGTTCCTTTTCGCCAACTCCACAATCTTCTTCGCCGGCGCACTGTTCGATCAGCTGACCCGCCAGGCGGGGCAGCGCCCGTCACCTCCCGGCCACGATGCCTCAACTTCGATAAAGCGATCAATCCTCACGTTGCCAGTCGACTACGGCGTGACGTGCCTGGCCCTGATGACAGTGCCGTGGATCAACATATTCCTGCCCAGCTACGCGGCCTTGGCGATCTTCCATTGCGTCTTCTGCGCCGCCTATGTGGCGAAGTTTTCCCGTGCCCTGGCAAGGATGGACTAGATGGCCCGCCTGAGCAGGTATGTCGCCTTCGGCGATCAGGCCGTATCCAGCATCTCGAACTTCGTCGCGGTAGCCATTACGGCCAACGTCGCGACCCCCGGCCAGTTCGGTCAGTTCTCCTTGGGCTATGCGGGGTTGCTCCTGTTCCTGGGCGCCCAGCGTGCGCTTATCGGAGAGACAATGCTGGTCAAATACTCCGCCGCGGGCTCCCTTAAAGCCCCGGTGAGAAGTGGCGTTTTGGGTGCCAGCGTACTGGTCGCAGCCGCCACCGTTCCGTTGCTGCTGGCCGGCGCCGTCGTGGCTGACCAATCGGCCCGCCTCATCTGGTTTGTCATCGCCGCGAGCCTGCCCTTCGTGCTCCTCCAAGACACGCTCCGGTACTTGTTTATCTGCGAGCACCGTCCATGGCGGGCGCTGCTCATCGACGCTGTGTGGGCCGTCTTGTCGATCACGTCCATGGTGGCTGTCGCGGCCACCACCGGAGCCGTGTGGGCCGTCGTTCTGTGCTGGGGCGGCGGCGCAGCGGCAGCTTTGGTCCTGGGACTCCTGCTGGGGCGGGTGCTGCCTTCGCTGCGCGACGGCAGGCGCTGGCTTGGGGTCAACCGTAACCCCGGGCTTCGCTATCTCGGGGAGTTTTCAGCGCTCAACGCGTCCAACTTCGTCGTGCTGTATCTCTTGGCGCTGCCTCTGGGTGCTGCTGGCGTGGGTGCGCTGCGGGCGGCGCAATTGCTGTTCTCGCCCCTCAACACCGCCTTTTCCGCCATCAAAATGGCTGTCATTCCCGAGCTCGTGCGCTCCAAGGGCACTGCGGTCTTTCGAATGCGGCTGATCGAAACGGCTGTGGTCGTAGCAGCCATGGCCGGGCTGTGGGGCGCGGCCGTCATGCTGCTGCCGGGCTCCATAGGGGCCCTCGTGCTCGGCGCATCCTGGGAGGCTGCGTCCGGGCTGCGACTTCCTTACTTGGTGCAATACGTCGCGATGGTTCCCTACACCGTCTTGCTGGCCTACTACAGGTCCGTCCAGGCGAACAGGCTGTCGACGCTCATGCGGGCAGTTTTGGCCCTTCTGACGCTTGTGCTGCCCCTTGCCCTGGCGTATGCGGGCGGCACCGTTGGCGCCGCCTGGGCGTTTGCGCTGGCAGTCGCGGCCGCGGTTATCGTCGGGGGGACCGCCACCGTTGTGTCGAGATCCCGTTCCCGTTCCCGGACAGAATCGTCGTTGCATCGGCCCGATCCGGCGGAAGTCGAGCTCCGGCGGGCTGCTGACGCCCGGTGAGCGCGGCAGAACACGGCGGGTGGCCGGCCCTGCCGGGCATCCGGTCTAGGTGACCGTGACACCCCTGAACTGGACGGGGACCGGGGCAGGGTAATCCTTGCAGAGACTGATGTAGCCCCCGCGATACTCCCGGTCCATCGTCTCTCCTGACCAGCCCGCGCCGTCTACCCTCGAGAACCGGATGGAGGACGGCGTAACGTCGATTTTGAAGTGCATCCATTCCCCGGGCTTCACGGGTGATGTCGCGATCGTCTGTAGCCGTGTGCCGGCGGGATTGCCTGGGTCGCGCCGGTACAGGACCAGCTCTCCGGCCGGCCGAATGATCAGGTGATATCCCCCGACGCTGCTTGGCACCAACACCCGGTAGGGGGTGTCATCCTGTTGCCCGAACGCGATTCCGGCGTGCTGAAGGTTCGACGGAAGTTCCTGGGGCCAGCACATTTCGAACGTAATGCTGTGGATCTCTTTCGTGACAGGACCCATTGAACCCAGCCGATAGCTGAAGTTCTCGCTTTTATCCAGCACTACTGATGCCGATGCCGCGTCGATCACCGGTTGGGCTCCCCAGCCTTGGTCAACAGTCCAAGGAAGGTCGCCGGCGGCCCGGGAACCGGTCGAGAACGTGTCTTGAGATTCCGCGGTCGCCGATGTCACATAGGGGATGTTTGAGCACATCAGGCCTTGAACGCCCAGGCTGGTCACGCGGTTGGCAGCGGAACGAGTATGGATTTCCCAGCAAATGACGGGCTTGCCGTAGGCCACGACCTTACGGACCGTCGCGTCATCGGCGGTGTGGTAAACGCCAAGATAATCGAATCCGGCGGCGAGCTCGTCCAAACGGGGAATGGCATCCGGCATGAAGTACCCCCACGTTTTGTAGCCGCGCTTGGCGGCTGCCGCAACCTGGAGGGCGGGGGCCGGTTGCTTCCAGATGAAATGCTCGGTGGAATTCGGGTAGCTGTCCATCAGGTCAAGAAGCGTTCTTGTGTTCGTGCCTTGTTTGTCTTCGATGAAAATGACATGCGAAGCCGCGAACCGGTCAAGGACGTCCCGTAGCTTCGGAATGGGCTCAAGGGCCGTCGACGGACCAAGCCAAGCGCGGGCATCGACCCGGAGGCCGCTGAGCTCGGCATAGGTAAGTTCCGCGACCTTGCGGTTTTGCCCGGTCACCCTGAGCGCACTTTGGTCGTGATGGCACACCAGCACGCCGTCCTTGGTGGCGTTCACCGAAACTTCGAGCGCCGGAACACCGGAATTTACCGACTGCTCATAGGCATGCATAGTGTGTTCCGGCCAGTTATCTCCTGAGCCGCGGTGAGCCACAATGAAACGATCATTTTCGAATAGCGTGGCTACTGTGTGAATTGGTGGAGCTTGAACAGGCGGACGAGCGGGCGTGCATCCGGCCAGAAATAATCCCGATGCTCCAAGGAAGATGGCCTGGCGCCGGGAGAGCGCTCTGCGATTGTCCGGAATATTCCCAGTGCCGGTTCCTGATTTCCCCGCACTTCGATTTGCCTGCATTTCACGCCTTCAATGACTCGTTGTCTTCAAGGCCGTTATCAAGCAGGTTCAGGGCGCGCCGCAGCAGGGTGCTGGAGGTGTGAACGGTGTAGGGAAAATACACCACCTCGACGCCGAGCGCCAGCATGCCGGCTTCGAGGCGGTTTCCCTTTTCTGTTCCGCGCCAATCATCGCCTTTGAAAATTACGTGGAAGCCAACGGCATGCCAGGCGTCTACTTTGTCCGGGTAGTTGTCGACCACCACCTCGTCGACAAGCCGGATATTCCGGACGATCTCAAGCCGTTCATGAAGAGGCACGACAGGCTCTCTGTTCTTCATGAGCAGTGTCGCTTCAGTGGAAGCCACTCCCGCGACCAGATAGTCGCAGTGCAACCGTGCGTGTTTGAGCAGGTTGAGGTGCCCGACATGGAAAAGATCGTAGACACCGGATGCATAGCCGATACGAACAGTCACAACGAACTCGATTCTTCACGAATGCCGAATAGGTCATAGGCACCGGCCGGCCGTCGAGGCGCTGGGCTGGTCCCCCCAATTCCATGCTGAGGGTGTTATTGCCTAACGGAAAGCACTTTGGGGAGAAACGCGTGGGCGGGCGGCTAAAGCAGGTAGCGGGACTAGTAAGACAAGTAGGAGGGGTGGAAAAGCTAGTAGGAGCAACCGTTCCCGCCCTTGGTCTTTGCTGATTTGATCTTGGTAGCTTCAGCCCTGAAGTTCATGATTACGTAACCGGGGGGGACTCCATGCGTCAAAAAATCCCAGCTGTTCTAGCGGGCATAGCGCTAGCGGTGGCGCCGTTAATTGCCACCAGCAGCTCCGCGCTCGCTCTATCTCCGGGAGTTGCGTTTTCCGCCAACGCCCTCCCGACTTGGCAGACAAACGGCGTTGCCTGGACCATGGCCCAGTCAAACGGTGTTGTCTACGCCGGCGGAACTTTCACCCAGATCCGGCCTCCTGGCACCGCCGCCGGCAGCGCCCAGTCAAGAAATGCGGTGAACTTCGCGGCCTTCGACGCGTTCACCGGCAACCCCACTTCCTGCGCCTTGTCCGTGACGGGCGGCACAGGTACAACCGTTCGTGCCCTGGCGGTAACTCCGGACGGCAGCCGGCTCTATGTGGGCGGTCTGTTTGGGGCCATCAACGGCGTCAACACCACCCGCATCGCTGCCGTCAAGCTTCCTGGCTGCACGGTAGACACGACCTTCCGGCCGGCAATCGTCTCGGCCACAGTCCGGACTATCGCCGCAACCGACACCGCCGTCTATTTCGGTGGCGACTTCCAAACGGTCGGGACCGAGGCCCGCAGCCGTTACGCGGCCATGGACTCAAACGGCGCGCTCCTTCCATGGGCGCCGGCCGTCAACGCGTCAGCCCGCGCGCTGGACATCCCCGCCGGCCGCAACGTGGCCGTCCTCGGTGGCGATTTCGCAACTGTGAACGGCGTGGCATCCCAGTCGATCGCCGTTGTCGACACGAACACCGGCGCGAACGTAAGGGCATACGGCGCAACGTTCATCTCGCGCACGTCATTTACAAAGTCCATCGTTGACGACGGGCAGAACTTCTACATCGGCAACGAGGGCACCGGAGGCGGCGTCTTCGACGGACGGGCACGATTCAGCCTTGACACCTATGACCAGGTGTGGAGGGACACCTGCCTCGGAGCCACCCAGGCGGTGGACGTCTACGGCGGTGTCCTCTACGCCGCCAGCCACGAGCACGACTGCTCGACCATGAATGAAATGGCAGACGGCGTCCGGCAGCACCTGACGGCACAGAGCGTCAACGCCCCGGCACCCCAATTGGGGTGGAGCCCTGATACCAACGACGGGATTGGTGAAGGCATTGGCCCCAGGGCCATCGTCCACACGAATCGGGGTTCGGGCGACATGCTCTGGGTCGCCGGCGAATTCACCACCACCAACGGCACCGCCCAGCAGGGCCTGACCAGGTTCGGCCCCGGCCCGGGAACTGTGGCACCTTCCTCGCCCAGCAACGTCAGCGCGGAAAGCCTCAAGGCCGGCGAAAACCAGATCCGGTGGCGGGCCAGCCTCGACAACGACGACTCGGAGCTGAGCTACAGCGTCTACCGGAACGGCTCTTCGACCCCGCTGGGAACTGTTAATGCCAGCTCGCTGTGGTGGTCGACAGGCCAGGTGTCCTTCACGGACAAGACAGCCGTACCCGGAACGCAGTACAGCTACCGCGTCCGGGCGACTGACGGCACCAACACCGGTCCGCTCTCGGCCTCGGTGGCCGTCACAACAGCGAGGAACACCGCAGCCTACCCGGCCGCTGTCCTTGGGGCAGGTGCCAGTACGTACTGGCGGCTTGACGGCAACGGTCCGACGGTCGGCGCCGACAGCTCTGCGGGCAACAACCTGGAACTGAGCTATGGCGGACCGGCATTTGCCGGCGACACCGGAGCCATTGCCAATGACACCAGCCGCTCGACGACGTTCAATGGCACGAGCGCATTCGCCTACGGCCAGAATCGGGGCAATGCGCCCACCGTCTACAGCGCGGAGGTGTGGTTCAAGACGAACACGACCCGGGGCGGGAAGATCTTCGGCTTCGGCAGTGGCCAGCCCAACCGGCACGGTACCAATCCCGGACTCAGCAGCAGTTACGACCGGAACCTCTACATGACGAACGCGGGCACGCTGATCTACGGTGTCTACGTCAACGGCACAAGGACGGTTAGCTCGGTTCTGCCCTACAACGACAACGCCTGGCACCACGCCGTGGCGACGCAGGGCAGCGACGGCATGCGGCTTTACGTGGATGGAACCCAGATCGGCGCGCTGCCGAACCAGACTGCAGCGCAGGGCTACTGGGGTTCGTGGAAGATTGGCGGAGACCAGCTGAACAGCTGGCCGTTGCGGCCCTCGAGCAACTACTTCGCCGGCTCCATCGACGAGTTCGCCGTGTACCCGACGGTGCTTTCGGCGGCTCAGGTCACCGATCACTTCAACATCGGCAAGGGAATCGGACAGCCGGTCCCCGACACACAAGCTCCCGCGGCCGTGACAGGAGTTGCGGCCGCGGTACATGCCAGTGATGTGGCCGTTTCCTGGAACGCAACCACCGACAACGTCGGGGTTACGGCATACCAGGTCCACCGTTCCGATACCAGCGGGTTCACCCCGTCAGCAGCCAGCCTCGTCGCCACGGTGAACGGGAGCACGCTCAGCTGGACTGACGCGGGCCGTCCGGCCGGAACGTCCTACTATCAGGTTCTCGCCGCCGACGAGGCCGGCAACATCAGCGGCCCGTCCAACGAAGCATCCGCAACGGTGGTCCCGCTCCCGCAGCCGGTCACGCTCACGCTGACACCGACCGCCGACACCTACGTGAATGCGGGAGCGCCGAATACCGCAACAGGGTCCTTCACGACCCTGGCCACCAGGGGTACGTCGGCTTACATCACCTACATGAGGTTCAATGCGTCCTCGCAGGTTCCTGCGGGCCAGCACCTCGTGTCGGCGACCTTGAAGTTCTCAACTACCGCGGATTCCTTTGCCGGGTCCGCCGATCCGCAGCAGACGGTGGCGATGGCCGGTGACTGGTCCGAGGCGACGACGACCTACAACAACCGCCCGCAAACCAGCAGCACCTTGCTGGGAACGCTGACCGGTCCGACGGCACCGAACGCGTCGTACTCAATTTCGCTCGACGCGGCCGCAATCTCGGCAGGGCTCGCAGGTGACATCAACTTCTCGATGCAGAGCGCTGGAACCGACAACATGTGGTTCTTCTCGCGGGAAGCCTCGGCTGCCAAACGTCCGGCCCTGGTCCTGAACTTCGAGCCGAATACCTAGGTAAAAATAGCTCTCGAAAGAAAACATCCCATGTATAACGGTCTCTCGAAATCCCTGGGAATGGCGCTTCTGGCGGCTGCGGTCTTCGCAGCCGCCGGTTGCACCTCCC
>NZ_CAKKMM010000099.1:0-11999 GCF_918698205.1 Microbacterium sp. Bi128
ACCATGGCGCGTCTGAGTCACGTCGTCCCCCAGGCGGGACAGATGTCGATCGTCGCGCGCGGGGAGCAGCGCTTCGAGATCGTGCGGTGGCTCGACGACGCACCGTATCCCCGCGCCGAGGTCCGCGCGCTGCCCGATCTGGAGTGGAGCGACGCCCTCGCGCCCCTGCTCGACGAGGCGGAGCGCATCGTTCGCCGGGTGCTCGGGCGGGCACGGGAGTTCGGCGCGACGCGCTGGGATCCCGACGTGGAACTCTCCGAGGAACCGCTCGAACGCGCGTGGCAGATCGCCGCGATCGCGCCGCTCGGCGAACTGGATCAGATGGAGCTGCTGCGCTCCCCCACGATGGGCGGGTTGCTGCGCGCCACCGTCGACCTCACCCTCGCGGCCGAGCCGCTCCTGGGCGACCCCGTCCCCGACGGCGTGATCGTCGTCATGGACGAAGACGACGACGAGGACGAGGACTGACCGCGGTCAGTTCAGCGCGCGCACCGACGACGGGATGACGCCGTCGCCGTAGAGGTCGATCGGGAGGTCCTGCAGGGCGGTGAGGGCTTCGGCCTTCTGCGACAGCGCGCTCACGCGTCCGCTCCTTCGGGCGCGGCGGCCAGCGCTTCGGGGATCAGCGTCTCTCCCGCGCCGAACCGGATGAAGCGGCCGATGGTCGCGGGCTGGACGAGGCTCCCGGCCACCGCGGCGGCGACGTCGGCACGCCCGACTTCTGCCTTGGCCTGCGGTGCGGTCGTGATGCGCCCCGTCGGCGGGTCGAGCGTGAGGGTGCCGGGACCGAGGATCGTCCAGTCCAGGTCGCTGGCGCGCAGGTGGTCGTCGGCGGCAAGCTTCGCGTCGGCGTAAGCGAAGAACGGGTCGTCCTTCGGGATGCCGTGATCCGGCGTCGAGCCGATCCACGACACCATCACGAAGCGGCGCACGCCGGCCTTCGCAGCGGCGTCGACGGCGCGCTGCGCGGCGTCACGGTCGACGGCGTACGTCCGATCCGCCGAGCCCCCGCCCGCTCCCGCCGACCACACGACCGCGTCGGCGCCGTCGAAAGTCGCGGCCATCTCGTCGACGCCGGCCTTCTCGACGTCGAGCACGAGCGGACGACCGCCCGCCTGCTCCACGTCCGCGCGGTGGTCGGGGTTGCGCACCACCGAGACCGCCTCGTCGCCGCGTTCGGCGAGCAGGCCCGCCAGGTGCAGCGCAACCTTCCCGTGGCCTCCGATGATCACGATGCGTTCCATGTCCTGCCCTCCGGCTCTCTCGGTCGACGTCTTCGGATCATGCGGCCGGCCCGGTATCGCCGGGCCGCCCGTGTCCTCCCGTCGGGGATCCGTCGCGAGCCTACGCGCGGCCGCCGACACGCCCCGCGGGGTTGACGGGGTCAGTCCACGTCGCCGTCGACGTACACCCAGCGGCCCCCGCGTCGCACGAATCTGCTGTGCTCGGCGAGCACTCCGCGTTCGGCACCGCGACGCCAGAACGCCCGGAACGTCACCGTCGCGGCGTCCCCGTCCTCGGTCGCGTCCTCGACGACCAGCCCCTCCCAGACGGTGCCGTCATCGAGGTCGATGTCGTCCGGACGGGTCGAGGGATGCCACGTCCGTGCGAGGTGCGCGGCGTCGCCTACGACGAAAGCGGTGTAGCGCGAGCGCATCAACCGTTCGGCCGACGGCGCCGGCGCACCGTCCAGAAGCGGGCCGCAGCACTCGCGCAACTCCGCGCGTCCGCACGGGCACGGCGCGGACGCGGACGGACGGAGGGAGGAGGCGCCGAAGGACACCCCGACACTCTAGGTTCTTCGCCGCCCGCCGTCCTCGTACGATGGGCGGAGGCGGCCCCGCTCCGTCGCCGGAAAGGCCCGGCATGTCCGACCGACTCATGCTTTTGGACACCGCGTCCCTGTACTTCCGTGCGTTCTACGGCGTGCCGGACAAGGTCCGCGCGCCCGACGGCACCTCGGTGAACGCCGCGCGTGGGCTGCTCGACATCATCGCCAAGCTGGTCTCGACGTACGAGCCGACGCGACTCGTCGCCTGCTGGGACGACGACTGGCGTCCGAAGTGGCGCGTGGAACTGATCCCGACGTACAAGGCGCACCGCGTGGTCGAGACCGTCGCCGGGGCTCCCGACGTCGAAGAGGTGCCGGCGGCGCTGACGGCGCAGATCCCGCTCATCCGCGAGACCCTCGATGCGCTCGGGATCGCCGTGGTCGGCGCCCCCGACCACGAGGCCGACGACGTCATCGGCACGCTCGCCACCCACGCCGACCTGCCGGTCGACATCGTCACGGGCGACCGCGACCTCTTCCAGCTCGTCGACGACGATCGCGACATCCGCGTGGTCTATACCGCTCGAGGAATGAGCAACCTCGAGATCATCGACGACGCCGCCGTGCGAGCCCGATACGGCATCGGCGCGGGGCAGTACGCCGACTTCGCCGCGTTGCGCGGCGACCCCTCCGACGGCCTGCCCGGCGTCGCGGGGATCGGCGAGAAGTCCGCGGCCGCGCTCCTGGGTGCGCACGGCGACCTCGACGGCATCCGGTCCGCGGCGGAAGCCGGTGCCGCGGGCACTCCCGCGCAGCGGTCCAAGATCCTCGCCGCCACCGACTACCTCGACGTCGCGCCGACCGTGGTGCGCGTCGCCCGCGACCTCGACCTCGGAACCGTCGACGACCGCATCCTGGTTGACGACTCCCGCGCGGCCGCGGCGGCCGACCTCGCCGAACGATGGAACCTCGGCGGCTCGATGACCCGCGCCGTCACCGCCCTGCGCGGCTGAACGCCCCCGTCAGCGGTCGCGCGCGAGCCACTCCCGGAGGCGCGGGAGCGACCACGTCGTGATGATGCGCTCGGCGGGCACTCCCGCCGCCTCGGCCCGCGCAGCCCCGTGATCCAGCAGCGACAGCTGACCCGGAGCGTGGGCGTCGGAGTCGATCGAGAACAGACATCCCTCGGCCAACGCGAGCGCCAACAGGTCGTCCGGCGGATCCTGACGCTCGGGCCGCGAGTTGATCTCGACCGCGACACCGGCCGCGGCGCACGCCGCGAACACCGCCCGCGCATCGAACTCCGACGGCGGGCGCGTCCCCCGCGCCCCTTCGACCAACCGCCCGGTCACGTGCCCCAGGACGTCCACACGCGGATCGCGGGCCGCGGTCACGAGACGCCGGGTCATCGCCGGACTCTCCATCCGCAGCTTCGAATGAACGGATGCCACGACCACGTCGAGCTCGCGCAGCAACGCGTCCTCCTGGTCGAGGCCGCCATCGTCGAGGATGTCGACCTCGATCCCGGTCAGGAGCGTGAAGTCGTCGTCGGTGTAGCCGTGGACGACGTCGATCTGTGCCCGCAAGCGCTCCGGCGACAGCCCGTTGGCGACGGTGAGCCGCGGCGAGTGGTCGGTGAGCGCGAGGTACTCGTGGCCGAGGCCGCGCGCCGCCGCCACCATCGGTTCGATGGGAGTCAGCCCGTCCGACCAGTCGCTGTGACTGTGCAGGTCGCCGCGCAGCGCCGCACGAAGCGCGCCCCCGCCGGCCGCGCCCGCCGCGGCACGCAACGCGGCCAGCCGTTCGGGCACGCCGCCTTCCAGCGCCTCACGGATCACCGCGTACGTCGAGTCGCCGATACCCGGACGGCGCCGCAGCCCCGGGTCGCGCAGCTCGGCGTCGCTCAGCCCGTGAATGGCGTCCGCGGCCGTCCGGAACGCCTTCGACTTGTAGCGCGACGACCTCTCCCGCTCGAGCAGATACGCGATCTCCGTGAGCGCGTCGAGCGGGTCCACGGTCAGTCCGCCAGCTCCCGGCTCGTGGCGACCCACTGGTCGAGCTTCGCCAGCGCGCGCCCGTCGTCCACCGCCGCCTCGGCGTCGGACATCGCCTCGGCGAGCCGCTCGAGAATGGGACGCTGCACCTGCGCGGCATCCTGGAACAAGCGGTACGACACGATCCCGGCGGCCGCGTTCAAGAGCACGATGTCGCGCACCGCACCGGTCTCGCCGGCCAGCGTCCGCCGCACCACCTCGGCGTTGTGATCGGGAGTCCCGCCCAGCAGGTCGTCGATGTCGGCGAGCGGGATGCCGAGATCCCGGGGATCCAGATCGTGCTCGTGCACATCGCCGCGGCTGATCTCCCAGACGCGGCTATGACCGGTCGTGGTCAGCTCATCGAGCCCGTCGTCCCCGCGGAAGACCAGGGCTGTGGCGCCGCGTGTCCGGAACACGCCCGTGATGAGCGGGACCCGGTCCAGGTGCGCGACGCCCACCGCATTGGCCTCGGCTCGCGCGGGGTTGCACAGCGGACCGAGGAAGTTGAACACGGTCGGTACGCCCAATTCCGCGCGGGTCGGCCCCGCGTGACGGAATCCCGGGTGAAACGCGGCCGCGAAGGCGAAGGTGATCCCGGTGCGTTCGAGCGTCTCGGCGACGGCGGCCGGGTCCAGCGTGAGAGCAATCCCGAGGGACGACAGCACGTCCGACGACCCCGATGCCGAGCTCGCGGCGCGATTGCCGTGCTTGACCACCGGAATCCCGGATGCCGCTGCCACCACCGCCGCCATCGTCGACACGTTCACCGTGCCGTAGCGGTCTCCGCCGGTGCCGACGATGTCGAGCACCTCGGCGCGCACCGGAAGCGGCACAGCGGCTTCGAGGATCGCGTCACGGAAGCCGACGATCTCTTCGACGGTCTCTCCCTTGGCGCGGAGCGCGACGAGGAATCCGGCCAGCTGGGAGGGCGTCGCCTCTCCCGCCATGACGCGCCGCATGGCCCACGTCGACTCCGACACGCTGAGGTCGCGGCCCTGCAGGAGCGAGGTGAGGAGATCGGGCCAGGTGAAGCGTTCCGCCATGCCATGATCCTTCCACACGCGTACGCTCGCGCCGCCCCGCGGGCGGCCGCCCGGGAACCCGTTCCGCACCGGGGATTCCTTGCGGATTCTTAGGCTTCCCTAAGTCTCGACGATGGAATATCTCCAGCTGGAGGTGGGAATATCGCCCTCTCGGATCGCGCATAATGGGATGGTGACGACACCAGCGACGTATTCCCAGGCCGTGCGCGCCGTGAAGCGACCCGATCCGGTCGCTGTCGGCACGATCGTGTGGCTGGGCAGCGAAGTCATGTTCTTCGCCGGCCTGTTCGCGATCTACTTCACTCTGCGCAGCACGTCCGCGCCGCTGTGGGCCGAAGAGACGCAGCTGCTCAACGTGCCCTTCGCGACCGTCAACACGATCATCCTCGTGCTGTCCTCGGTCACGTGCCAGATGGGCGTCTTCGCCGCCGAGCGCTACCAGCCCTACACGGTCAAGAAGAACAGCTTCTGGCAGCGCTGGGGAATGGTCGAGTGGTTCTACCTCACCTTCATCCTCGGCGCGGTCTTCGTGTCCGGTCAGGTGTGGGAGTACGCGACCCTGGTGGCCGAGGGCATGCCGATCAGCGCGAACCCCTACGCCTCGGCCTTCTACCTGACCACTGGATTCCACGCCCTGCACGTGACGGGTGGCCTCATCGCCTTCCTGCTCGTCATCGGCCGCGCGTACGCCGTGAAGAACTTCGGTCGCAAAGAGATGACCACCTCGATCGTCGTGTCCTACTACTGGCACTTCGTCGACGTCGTCTGGATCGCGCTGTTCTTCGTCATCTACTTCCTGAAGTAAGAGAGCTGCACCTCACATGGCACGAGAGAAGAAGCCGCGTCGCTCGAACGGACGCCGCAGTCCCCTGGCCGCCGCCGCACTGATCGGCATCGGCCTGCTCCTCACCGGCGGCATCTATGCCGGTGCGTCGGCCGCCATGGCCGCGACCGACACGCCCACGAGTGCGTCCAACTCCGCCAGCTCGGTCGAAGAGGGCAAGAAGCTCTTCCAGGCCAACTGCGCCACGTGCCACGGTCTCGACCTCCAGGGCAGCGAGCAGGGCCCGTCGCTCTTCGGTGTCGGCGAGCTCTCGGTGCACTTCCAGGTCTCGACCGGACGCATGCCGCTGCAGGCCCAGGGCCCGCAGGCCCCGCAGAAGCCGGTGCAGTTCACGGACGAGCAGATCAACGCGATCGCCGCCTACGTGCAGTCGTCGGCCCCCGGGCCGGACTACCCGTCGGCCGAGATCCTCGACGGACAGGGCGACCTCTCGCACGGTGCCGAGCTGTTCCGCATCAACTGCGCGATGTGCCACAACGTGGCCGGCGCCGGCGGTGCACTCACCGAGGGCAAGTGGGCCCCCGACCTGCACACGGTCACGCCGCTCAACATGTACGCGGCGATGGTCACCGGCCCCCAGAACATGCCGGTGTTCAACGACCTCAACCTCACCCCCGAAGACAAGCGCGACGTCATCTCGTACCTGATGTTCCTTCAGAAGTCCGAGTCCCCCGGCGGCTACGCGCTCGGATCGCTCGGTCCGGTCTCGGAGGGCCTGTTCATCTGGATCTTCGGCATCGGAGCGCTCATCGCGCTCACCGTGTGGATCACGGCGAAGTCCAACTGATCGTCGTCATCGACATTACGTAACGTACGAGGAGCACCATGGCACACGAGGAAGACGCACTCGAGCACGAGAGGGCTTCATGGAAGCCCGGCTCCGGGCTCGCCGTCGCGGTTCCCGACCCCGTGCAGAACCCCGGTCTCCCGGGGCACCGCCAGCGCATGACGGACCAGGACCCGCAGGCGATGAAGCGTGCGGTCCGCACGGTCTACACGCTGTTCTACTTCTCGGTCGCGGCGAGCATCTGGGCGAGCATCGCCTACATGATCTTCCCGATCGAATCGGGCGCGCTGATCGACATCCGCTACAACAACCTCTTCATCGGTCTGGGTATCGCCTTCGCGCTGCTCGCGATCGGAATCGGCGCCATCCACTGGTCCAAGTCCGTGATGTCCGACAAGGAGTACATCGAGGACCGTCACGCCACCCGTGGGCGCGACGTCACCCGTGAGGGTGCGATCAACGTGTTCGCCGAGGCGAACGAGGAATCCGGCTTCGGTCGTCGCGAGATCATCCGCAACTCGATGTTCGCCGCGCTGGTGGCCTCGGTCATCCCCGGCATCACCCTGTTCCGCGGCCTCGCGCCCCAGGACCAGGACCCGGTCGCGCTCCTCAGCCACACCATGTGGGAGGGCGGTATGCGCCTCGCGCACGACCCCTCGGGTCGTCCGATCCGCGCCGCCGACGTCACGCTCGGCTCGGCCTTCCACGTGATCCCCGAAGAGCTCGCCGGCCTCGGCCACGACGAGGGGTATCTGGAGGAGAAGGCGAAGGCGATCGTGCTGCTCATGCGCCTGCAGCCGGAGCAGCTGAACCCCGAGACCAACCGCATGGACTGGACGTACGACGGCATCGTCGCGTACTCCAAGGTCTGCACGCACGTCGGCTGCCCCGTCGCCCTGTACGAGCAGCAGACCCACCACCTCCTGTGCCCCTGCCACCAGTCGCAGTTCGACGTCGCCAACGGAGCGGCCGTCATCTTCGGCCCGGCCGCCCGTCCCCTGCCGCAGCTCCCGATCACCGTCGACGCCGAGGGCTACCTCGTCGCGCAGAGTGACTTCGAAGAGCCCGTCGGCCCCAGCTTCTGGGAGCGCTCATGAGCACCGCCACCCATCCCACGGAGAACGTGACCACCGAGCCGGCGGTCTACTCGGGTCCTCCCCAGACCGGTCGCGACAGCAGCAAGCCCCTCGGTGGCAAGTTCGTCGGAGCCGCGGCGAACTACCTCGACGAGCGCACGAGCATCTCGGGCATCGTCAAGGAGCTCGGTCGCAAGATCTTCCCCGACCACTGGTCGTTCATGCTCGGCGAGATCGCGCTGTGGAGCTTCGTCGTCGTGCTCCTCTCGGGCACGTTCCTGACCTTCTTCTTCCAGGCCTCGATGGTCGAGACGCACTACAACGGCGCCTACGAGCCCATGCGCGGAATCGCGATGTCGGCGGCCATGGAGTCCGCCCTGCACATCTCGTTCGACCTGCGCGGTGGCCTGCTGGTCCGCCAGATCCACCACTGGGCCGCGCTGGTCTTCGTCGCCGGTATCGGCGTGCACATGCTCCGCGTGTTCTTCACGGGTGCGTTCCGCAAGCCGCGTGAGCTGAACTGGGTCGTCGGCTTCATCCTCTTCATCCTCGCGATGGCCGAGGGCTTCACCGGCTACTCCCTCCCCGACGACCTGCTCTCGGGCAACGGCCTGCGCATCATCGACGGCATGATCAAGGGTCTGCCGATCATCGGCACCTGGACCTCGTTCCTGCTGTTCGGCGGCGAGTTCCCGGGTACGGCGATCGTCGGCCGCCTGTACACGCTGCACATCCTGTTGCTGCCGGCGATCCTCGTCGCGCTCCTGGCCGTGCACCTCATGCTGATGATCATCAACAAGCACACGCAGTTCGCCGGGCCCGCCCGCACGAACAGCAACGTCGTGGGCTACCCGATGCTCCCGGTCTACGCCTCTAAGATGGGTGGCTTCTTCTTCATCACGTTCGGTGTGATCGTCCTGATCGCCGCTCTCGTGACGATCAACCCCATCTGGAACTACGGTCCGTACGACCCGTCGCCCGTGTCCGCCGGTACCCAGCCCGACTGGTACATCGGATTCGCGGACGGCATGCTGCGCCTGATCCCGCCGCACCTCGAGTTCGTGCTCTGGGGCCACACCTGGTCGTGGAACATCATCATCCCGGTCGCCGTCCTGGGTCTGTTCATCGTCGTCGTGCTGATCTACCCCTTCATCGAGGCGTGGATCACCGGTGACAAGCGCGAGCACCACATCGCCCAGCGTCCCCGCAACGCCGCGACCCGCACCGCCATCGGCGCCGCCGGTGTCACGTTCTACGCGGTCATGTGGGCAGCGGCCTCGTCCGACATCATGGCGACGCACTTCCACCTCACGATGGAAGGCGTCATCCACGCCCTGCAGGCCCTGCTGATCCTCGGCCCGATCGTTGCCTACTTCGTCACGAAGCGCATCTGCATCGCGCTGCAGAAGAAGGATCGCGAGATCGCGCTGCACGGCTACGAGTCCGGTCGGATCGTCCGTCTCCCCGGCGGCGAGTACATCGAGGTCCACCAGCCCGTCGACGAGTACGAGCGGTGGAAGCTGGTCGACAACGAGACCTACGAGCCGCTCGTCGTCCGTCCGAACGACAAGGGTCAGATCCCCTGGCACCAGAACTTCCGCGCCTCGATCTCGCGGTGGTTCTTCGAGGACCGGCTGACTCCGGTCACTCAGGCCGAGATCGACGCTGCGGTCGCCCACCAGCACCACGAGCTCGACCACATCGACCACGAGGAGACCGACGAGATCGCCGGCGCCAACGCCCGTGCCGATGCCGAGGGTCGCCCCCACATGGCGATCGGCGAGCGGACCGAGGTCGAGTTCCCCGCCCCCAAGGGTCTCGGCGGCAAGAAGGACTCTGAAGACAAGGGCGAGTGAGCCAAGACGAAACCCCGGTGCTGCGGCACCGGGGTTTCGTCGTTCCCGGCACGACGTCGGCGCACTCGGGCCCGGACGTCCCCCTCCCCCGCGCTCGGCTCGAAATGGCAGGATGCCGTCTCTCCGTGGCATCCCGCTCGCTCTCTTCCGTGGAACGGAGCGCGCTAGCGTCGTCACATGACCGACGCCGCGCTGTACTTCTCGACCCGCCTCGCGCACGAGACCGATCCGTCTGACGTATACGCCGCACAGACGGCTCAGGATCGGTTCGTGCTCGTCGATGTGCGTGGCCAGGATGCCTGGGACCAGGGGCGCATCACGGGCGCCGTGCACATGCCCTATCGGCAGATCGCGGAACGCGCGCCGACGGAGATCCCTCACGACATGCCCGTGGTCGTCTATTGCTGGAGCCCGGGGTGCAACGCCGGCCAGAAGGGCGCTCTCGCCTTCGCCCAGTTGGGCTACGACGTCCGGGAGATGATCGGCGGGTACGAGTACTGGGTGCGCGAAGGCCAACCCTCCGAGAACGACGAAGGACCGTGCGAGCGCGTCTTCGATCCGACGGTCATGGTCGTGCGCCGCTGACCCGACGCGGGGCGGGATGCCGCTGGCCTAGGATTCTGACATGCTTCACCCTCCCGTCGCGCCGTTCGCCACGGGATTCCTCGATCGGCCGGACGGCGCTCGCCTGTTCTGGGAGACGTCCGGCAATCCCCACGGCCGACCCGCTCTGTACGTGCACGGGGGTCCGGGCGGCGGTCTGGGCAGGGGCGGGTACAGACGGCGTTTCGACCCCGAGCTGTACTTCCTCGTGGGTCTCGACCAGCGCGGGTGCGGGAAGAGCACCCCGTGGGCGTGCGACGACCTCGCGACCCTCGAGACGCAGACCATGGACGACCTGATTGCGGACCTCGAGGCGCTGCGCGGCCACCTCGACATCGAGCAGTGGCTGCTGCACGGAGTCTCGTGGGGGGCGACCCTCGCACTGGCCTATGCACTCGAGCACCCCGATCGCGTCACCGCCATCGTGAACTTCGCCGTCACCAGCGGGAGCCGCGCCGAGATCGACTGGATCACCGACGGGATCGCCCCGGTATTCCCCGAAGCGCACGAACGTCTCCGCGAGCCGCTGGACCCCGACGAACGCACGGTCGACGGCTATGCGCGACTCCTGCGCTCCCCCGACCACGCCGTACGTCAGGATGCCGCGGAGCGGTGGGATGCCTGGGAGGCCACGCACATCTCACTGGGGCCGCTGGCCAGTCCGGGCCCGCTGCACGAAGACGCCCGGGAGCAGCGGAATTTCGCCACCCTGGTGACGCACTATTGGGCACACGACTGCTTCCTGCCCACGGAGAAGGCCGTCCTCGCCCGGGCCACGGAGCTCAGCGGCATCCCCGGCGTCCTGATCCATGCTCGGCGTGACATCAGCGTCCCGGCACTCACCGCTTGGCAGCTGCAGCGGGCCTGGCCCGGCAGCGTACTGCACATCGTCGAAGAAGACGGCCACGGGGGGCCGCGCAGCGGGGAGATCGCCGCGGAGGCCATCGACGCGTTCGGACGGACATGACCCGCCCGGGGGCCGCCTCCCGGCCGCCCTGTCGACATCACGCCGTTTCGACGTCCTCGGTGAACCAGCGAGCCGCCGAGCCCAAGAAGACCGGGTCGGAGGGCACCGCGTCGTCATCGACCACGTCGCACACGACCACCGTCACGTTGTCGCGGGTGCCCGCCTCGAGGGCGAGAGCCACCGTCGATGCCGCCGCGGAGTGCGGGCCGTCCGCCGCGGCGATGAGCCGAGCGACATCCGCCTCCGGGACGTAGTCGGTGAGCCCGTCGCTGCACAGCAGCCAGCGATCGCCCGGCTGCGGTGCGTGGGTGGCGACCGAGACCACGTCCCCCTCCGACCCGGCGAGGGATGCCGTGATGATGTTCCGACGCGGGTGCGCGGCCGCAGCCTCGGGCGAGATGATGCCGTGGTCGACGAGTGCCTGGACGAACGAGTCGTCGCGCGTCTGTCGCGAGAACTCGCCGTCACGCAGAAGATAAGCGCGGGAGTCGCCCGTGTGAGCCAACAGGAGTTCCGCACCGGCGCCGAGGAACACACCCGTGAAGGTCGTGGCCATCCCCTGCAGGGCCGGGTCGCGCTCGACGTGCGCACGGATGTCCCAATTGGCCTCACGGATGCGGACGAGCAAGCCGTCGGCATCCAGATCCGATCCCCGCGTGGCGACCAGACGATGCACGAGCGCTGCCGACGCAAGATCGCCGGAGGGGCCACCGCCGACGCCGTCCGCGACCGCCGCACCCCAGGACGCCGCGAAAGCGGCGTCCTGGTTGGTGGGACGATGCGCGCCAGCGTCGGAGACGGCGGCCGCGTTCAACCGAAGGGGCACGGGATCAGCGCGCGAAGTACCCGCGGTAGTACTCGTAGACCCAGCCGACGATCGCGATCACGAAGATAACGAAGGCGACGGGCACGAGCCAGCTTCCGACCGCCAGGCCGATCACCGCGATGGCCGCCGAACCGGCGAGGATGATGGGCCACCACGACCACGGGCTGAACTCACCCATCTCGGGGTCGCC
>NZ_CAKKMM010000100.1:0-11990 GCF_918698205.1 Microbacterium sp. Bi128
AAGGGGCCCCGGTCGGGGACCCCTTCGTGACGGCGCGACTCAGGCGTCGAGGCGATAGAGCCAGCCGTGCTTGTCTTCTGCGCGGCCGTACTGGATGTCGGTGAGTTCCTGACGAAGCTCCAGCGCGAGAGTGCCCGTGGGCTGCTCGTCGATGAAGTCACGGCCCTTCAGGATGCCGATGGGGGTGACCACCGCGGCCGTGCCACACGCAAACACCTCGACGATGTCACCGGATGCCACACCCTCGCGCCACTCGGTGAGCGAGACGTTCCGCCCGACGACGTGGTGGCCGCGATCGCGAGCGAGCTGCAGGAGCGAGTCGCGCGTGATGCCCTCGAGGATCGAGTCCGACTGCGGAGTGACGATCGTGCCGTCCTTGTAGACGAACACGACGTTCATGCCGCCGAGCTCCTCGACGTTGCGGTCCTGGTCGAGGAACACGACTTGGTCGCACTCGTTCTCATAGGCCTCGGACTGCGGCAACAGGCTCGCCGCGTAGTTCCCCCCGGTCTTCGCCGCACCGGTGCCGCCCTTACCCGCGCGGGAGTAGTCCTCGCTGAGCCAGATCGACACGGGCTGCACGCCGCCCTTGAAGTAGGCGCCCGCCGGGCTCGCGATCACGTAGTAGGCCACCTTGTGCGCGGGACGCACGCCGAGGAAGGCCTCCTTCGCGAACATGAAGGGGCGCAGGTAGAGGCTCTGGTCCTCACCCGAGGGCACCCACGCCCCATCGACCGCGATGAGCTCGCGCAGCGACTGCAGGAAGTACGGGACGGGCAGCTCCGGAAGCGCCAGGCGGCGGGCGGAGCGCTGCAGGCGCCGACCGTTCTGGTCGGGGCGGAACGTGTGCACCGAGCCGTCGGCGTGACGGTACGCCTTGATGCCCTCGAAGATCTCCTGGCCGTAGTGCAGCACGGCGGCCGCGGGGTCGAGCGAGATCGGACCGTAGGGCGAAACGCGCGGACGATGCCACCCGCCGCGGACCGACCAGCAGATGTCGACCATGTGGTCGGTGAAGTTCTGCCCGAAGCCGGGCGCGACCAGGATCTCGTCGCGCTGCGCGGCGTTCTTGGCCGCGAGGTTGCGGGTGACGGAGAACTCGAGGGGCTCGAGCCCGGTGTCCGGATCGGTGTCGATGGTGGTCATGATCTGCGCTTTCAGACTGTTCGGGGGCGCGGGACGGCGGCGCGGGCGGATCGCTCCAGGTTACGCCCGGAGACGGTCGACGATGGCGTCGCCGATCTGCGCGGTGGTTCGCGGCGAGGCATCCCGGTCCGCGATGTCGGACTCGACCGCGTGGGTGACGCGGGCGGCCTCGTCGGTGAGCCCGAGATGATCGAGCAGCAGGGCGACGGAGAGGATCGCGGCCGTGGGATCGGCCTTCTGGGAGCCTGCGATGTCGGGCGCCGATCCGTGGACGGGCTCGAACATCGAGGGGAACGCGCCGTCGGGGTTGATGTTGCCCGATGCGGCGAGGCCGATGCCACCGGTGACGGCGCCGGCCAGGTCGGTCAAGATGTCGCCGAAGAGGTTGTCGGTGACGATCACGTCGAAGCGGCTCGGGTTCGTGACCAGGAAGATGGTGACCGCGTCGACGTGCAGGTAGTCTACGTCGACCTCGGGGAACTCGGATGCCACGTCGTCGACGATCCGCTTCCACATTCCGCCGGCGTGCACCAGGACGTTCGTCTTGTGCACCAGCGTGAGCTTCTTGCGCCGCCGCTCGGCGAGGGCGAAGGCGTACCGGACGACGCGCTCGACGCCGTAGGCGGTGTTCACCGACGTCTCGTTGGCGACTTCGTGGGCCGTGCCGCGCCGGATGGCGCCGCCGTTGCCGACGTACGGCCCCTCGGTGCCCTCGCGGACCACGACGAAGTCGATCGCACCGGGATCGGCGAGCGGGCTGGTCGCTCCGGGGTAGAGCTTCGACGGACGCAGGTTGACGTAGTGGTCGAGCTCGAACCGCAGCTTCAGCAGCAGGCCGCGCTCGATGTTGGCGTCTTTCAGTCGTGGATCGCCGGGCACTCCGCCGACGGCCCCGAGGAGGATCGCGTCGTGCGCGGCGATGGCGGCGAGATCGTCGTCGGTGAGCGTGTCACCGGTCTCGAGGTACCGGCCGGCGCCGAGCGAGAAGGGGGTCTTCTCGAAGGTGACGTCGGAGGCCGCGGTCGCGGCGTCGAGTACCTTCTCGGCTTCCGCAACGACCTCGGGGCCGATGCCGTCACCGGGGATGACGGCCAGTTTCACGACGCGCGACATCGCACTCCTCAGCGCTCAGGGCGCGTCACTTCGTCGACGCGCCGCGGTTTCCTCCCAGGGTAGTGGCAGCGATGAGCGCGGCGATGACGATGAGACCCGCGCCGATCAGCGCGGTCACGACCACGCCCGAGTCGAACGCGTGCGCCGCGGCCGTGCGCAAGGCCTCGGCGAGCGACGGGTCCTCGAGCGTCTCGGACACCGCGACAGCGCCCGCGAGCGTCTCGCGAGCCGCGTCCGCCGCCCCATCGGGGAGACCCGCGGGCAGAACGAGCTGCGCGCGGTAGAACGCCGCGAGGATGCCGCCGAGCACGGCGGTGCCGAGCACGGCACCCAGCTCGTAGGCCGTCTCGGACACGGCGCTGGCCGCCCCGGCCTTGGCCGGCGGCGCGCTGGAGAGGATGAGCTCGTTCGAGACCGTCTCGGCCGCTCCGATGCCGATGCCGAGCAGACCGAAAGCGACGATCAGCAGCACCAGATCCGCGGTCGAGAACGCCACCATGATGTAGGCGACGACCGAGAAGCTCAGCGCTACCGGCACGACCGTTCGGGCCGGGAACCGCTGTGCCACCGGCACCACCGCCAGACCCGACACGATCATCAGCACGAGTCCGGGCAACAGCGCGAATCCGGCCACCATCGGCGACAGGCCGACCACGAGCTGCAGGTGCTGGGCGACGAAGTACAGGAAGCCCACGAGCCCGACGACGCTGAGGAGGTTGACCAGGATGGCGCCCGAGAAGGTGCCCCGTCGGAAGAGCGTCATGTCGAGCATGGGTGTCACCAGGCGCCGCTGACGGCGGACGAACAGCCCCCCGAAGACGATGCCGACGGCGAACAGCACGGGCGCGAGCGAGAGCGGGCCGTCGACCGCGAGCTTCTTGATGCCGTACACGATCGGCACCATCGTCGCCAGCGACAGCAGCACGCTGACGGGGTCGAAGCGGCCGGGAGCGGGGTCACGGCTCTCGGGTACGAAGAAGGGGGCGAGCACGAGCAGCGGGACCAGCACCGGCACGGCCATGAGGAAGACCGAGCCCCACGAGAAGTGCTCGAGGAGGAACCCTCCGACGATGGGGCCGAGGGCGGCACCCGCCGAGAAGCCGGACGCCCACACGGCGATCGCGAACCGACGCTGGTCGCGATCGCGGAAGATGCTACGCAGGAGCGAGAGCGTGGAGGGCATCAGCATGGCACCGAACACGCCCATGAGCGCGCGGCCGGCGATGAGGGCGGCAGCGGTGGGGGCGAACGCCGACAGCGCCGACACCGCGGCGAAGCCCGTGGCGCCGATGAGAAGCATGCGCTTACGGCCGAAACGGTCGCCGAGCGTGCCCATCGTCACGAGCAGACCGGCCAGGACCAACGGGTAGACGTCGATGATCCACAGCTGCTCGATGCTCGTGGGCTGCAGGTCGAGCGCGATCTCGGGGAGCGCGAAGCTCAGCACCGTGTTGTCGACCGAGACCAGCAGCACCGGGAGCATGAGTACAGCCAGCGCGAACCACCCGCGCCAGCCGGCGCGAGGGGCGTTGATCTCTTGAGTGGGCAACGACGAGGTGAGCATAGTTCCGTTCCTGATTCTGAACCGTCCGGCCGGTATAGTATCAGAAGGAACCGACATCCACCCTTACGATCGAGGAGTCATGAGCCGCCCCCCTCTCGCCCGCGATGCCGTCCTGGACGCGTTCACCCAGATCCTCGTCGACGAGGGCGAACGCGCCGCGACGATGGATGCCACGGCTCGCGCCGCGGGCGTCTCCAAGGGCGGGTTGCTGTACCACTTCAACTCCAAGAGCGCGCTCGAAGAGGCACTGGTGCGTCGACTCGAGGTGCTCGCCCAGCAGGACGTGGACGAGATCGAGAAGTCCGCCGAGGGTGTCGTCGCCGCCCACTTGCGCTCATCGCAGAACACCGGGTCACCCCTCGACGCGACGATCCTCGCCGTTTCCCGCTTGGCGCAGAACGGCAACGACGCGGCGTCGGCCTCGCTCCGTCGCGTTCGCGAACTGTGGGAGGCGAGCCTGCGCCCGCACACGCGGGACGAGACGGCCCTACAGATGGTGCTGCTCGTCAGCGACGGCCTCTACTTCAACGCGGTGCTCGACCTCAACGCCGTGCCGGGGTCGACGCTCGAAGGCGCCGACCTCGACGCCCTCATTTCTGCCGTCCTCGCCGCGACCACCTGAACGCCAGCTCGGACCCGAGCCACGATGCGCGGGCCCCTCGTGTGCGTGCGCGCGCAAACTCAGCGATGCGCGCAAACTCACAACGGAGAGGCGCCGACCCGCTGAGTTTGTGCACATCGCCGACCTCGCGGCCCACCGCCGACGACGACGAAGGGGGCCGCGTCCGCGACCCCCTTCCCGATTCTCCGATCGAGCGTCAGCTCTCGACGATCTCGATCTGACGGAACAGGTCGGCGTTGACGGCCTCGCGCATCGCGTCGAGGATGCCATCGGGCACGGGCGAGTCGACCGTGAGCACCGAGAGTGCCCGGCCGGTGGCATCCGGGGCCGCCACCTGCAGACCGGCGATGTTGATGCCCGCCTCCCCCAGCTTCTGGCCGTAGATCGCGACGATGCCGGGGCGGTCGGCGTAGCGCATGACGAGGTGGTGCTGCTCGATCGGCACCTCGATGTCGTAGCCGTTGATCGCGACGACCTTGGGCACCATGCGGGTACCGGCGAGCGTCCCGGCGACGGTCAGCGTCGAGCCGTCGGCGAGGGTGCCGCGCAGGATCGTGATGTTGCGGTACAGCGGGCTCTCGGCCTCGACGATCAGCCGGGTCTCGACCCCGCGCTGCTCGGCGAACAGCGGCGCGTTGACGTACGAGACGGTCTCGCTGACGATGCGGCTGAAGATGCCCTTCAGCGCGGCGAGGCGGTACACGCTCACGTCGTAGGCGGCGAGCTCGCCGCGCACCTCGATGTCGAGGCTGGAGAGCGCACTGTCGGCCAGGCCGCTGAAGAACTGGCCGAGCATCTCGACGAGCGCGATACCGGGCCGCACGAACGGGTCGATCGCACCGCCGGCGACGTTCACGGCATCCGGAACGAGATCGCCTTCGAGCGCGAGCTTGACCGAGCGCGCCACCGACACGCCCGCCTTCTCTTGCGCTTCCTCGGTGCTGGCACCGAGGTGGGGGGTGACGACGACGTTGGGCAGGTCGAGGAGCTTCCGGGCCGGGCCTCCCTCGACGGGCGGTTCGGTCGAGAAGACGTCGAGGCCCGCACCGGCGATCTCGCCCGAGGTGAGCGCGTCGTAGAGGGCGTCCTCGTCGATGAGTCCGCCGCGGGCGACGTTGATGACGTAGGCGCTCTTCTTCATGCGGCGCAACTGCTCGGTGCCGACCATGCCCGTGGTCTCGGGCGTCTTCGGCATGTGGATCGTGACGAAGTCGCTCTGCTCGAGCAGCTCGTCGAGCGAGACGAGCTGAACACCCAGCTGCTGCGCGCGCGTGGCGGTGACGTACGGGTCGTACGCGATCACGCGCATGTCGAAGGCCTGGAGACGCGCGGCGATCAGGGCGCCGATGCGGCCGAGGCCGATGATGCCGATGGTCTTCTCGAAGAGCTCGGTGCCGGTGAACGAGCTCCGCTTCCACAGTCCCTGCGCGAGCGAGGCGTGCGCGGCGGGAATGCGACGCGCAAGGCTCAGCACGTGCCCGACGGTGAGCTCGGCGGCCGAGATGATGTTCGACGTCGGCGCGTTGACCACCATGACACCGGCCGCGGTCGCGGACTTGATGTCGACGTTGTCGAGGCCGACACCCGCGCGGGCGACGACCTTGAGCGACGGGGCGGCGTCGATCGCCTCGGAGTCGATCTTGGTGGCCGACCGCACCAGCACCGCGTGCGCGTCGGCCAGGGCCGAGAGCAGCGCGGGGCGGTCGGTCCCGTCGACGTGGCGCACGTCGAAGTCGGGGCCGAGCGCGTCGATCGTGGCGGGAGAGAGTTCTTCGGCGATGAGCACGACGGGCTTCGTCACGGATGAGTCCTTCGAAACGGTGCACGGGACCGGCGCGCACCACCGCACACCACCGACGAGAGCCGGGCGCGCGGCCCGTGCGGGCCGTCTGTCAGCCTAGCGCGGCCGCCGATGTGCGCCGGACACTGTGACGTGCCGCGACATCCCCCGCGGTTCCGCGCGCGTCGAAACCGCACGCAACGAACCGCACGCGCACGACCGGCCGTGTCAGCTGCCGTAGAGGCCATACGACGTCGTGCCGTAGCCCACGACCGCGAGCCAGAAGGCCGCAGACAGCGTCAGCCCCGCCAGCATCGCGAGCGAGAACTCCCCCGCGCGCCGACGCGCGCCGATCGCGAAAGCCACTCCGAAGGCCGCCAGCGGGAAGACGATCGGAAGGATGTAGACGAACCAGCCCAGACCGTTCAGTCCGAGGGGGCCGTTGACCTGCAGGATCAGCAGGGCGACCGAGCTCCAGACGACGAACGCGTAGAAGAGGCCGAAGATACCGGCGATCGCGACGACGATCCACGTCGGGAGCAGGCGGGTACGCGCGACGGCGTTCATACAAGGGATCCCATCGACAGCAGCGGCCAGGGCACGAGGAGGACGACTCCCAGGATCAGCACGAGGAACCGCTGCCACGTGCGCCAGCCGCGCGTCAGCACGAGCGTCGCCACGAACCAGGTCGGCGGGGCCAGCGCGGCGCCGGCGGTGAGTGCGATGACGGTGACGTCGGGGATCGGGATGCCGAGGGCGAGGAGCTGCCGCCCGGCGAGCACCCACCCGATGGCGAAGAGCAGGAAGGTCGCCGCCACCATGCCGATGCCCACGAGCCCGGCGTTGCCGAGGGGCGCCGACGCGCCCGGCGCCGTCTCGGCCTCCTCCTGCGCCGGGGCCATCGCCCGCGCCATCGTCGGGGCCGGATCGGGCGCCGGGGCCGCCGCAGGCTGGCGCGGGGCCGGATCGGCGGGGGCCCGCTCGGTCGGAGCCGCGGCGGGCACGCCGTGCGCCGAGGCCGCCGCTGCGGACTCCGCGCCCGCCGGTGTCACCGGATCGTCGGCCGGGGCACGATCGCCGACGTCGAGCGTCGGGTCGTCGTCACCGTCCCAAGAGAGGGCGTCGTCGTCGCGGGGAGTGCTCACCCGACCACGGTAGCGCCGTACCCCTCGACAGCGAGCATGCCCCGCCGCAACGGCGAACGCCCCGGAACCATACGGGTTCCGGGGCGTTCGAGCGAGGATCAGCGTGCGGCCGAGCCCACCGCGATCGCTACGGACGACCGTAGCCTCCGGCGGAGGTCAACGCGCCGCGCTGCCTTCCGTGTAGTCGCTGTCCTGCTGCTTCCACGCGAACAGGCCGCGGAGCTCCCGGCCGGTCGCCTCGATCGGGTGACCCTGCTCCTTTTCGCGAAGGGCGAGGAACTCGGGGGCGCCGTTGTCCTGGTCGGCGATGAAGCGCTCGGCGAAGGCACCCGACTGGATGTCGGCGAGGACGGCCTTCATGTTCTCCTTGACCGACGGGTCGATGACGCGCGGGCCCGAGACGTAGTCGCCGTACTCGGCGGTGTCCGAGATCGACCAGCGCTGCTTGGCGATGCCGCCCTCCCACATGAGGTCGACGATGAGCTTGAGCTCGTGCAGCACCTCGAAGTAGGCGACCTCGGGCTTGTAGCCGGCCTCGGTGAGGGTTTCGAAGCCGTACTGGATCAGCTGCGAGGCGCCGCCGCAGAGGACAGCCTGCTCGCCGAAGAGGTCGGTTTCGGTCTCTTCGGTGAAGGTGGTCTCGATGACGCCCGCACGGGTGCCGCCGATCGCCTTGGCGTAGGACAGGGCCAGTTCCTTGGCCTTGCCGGACGGGTTCTGTTCGACGGCGATCAGGTCCGGCACGCCGCGGCCGGCTTCGAACTCGCGGCGCACGATGTGGCCCGGGCCCTTGGGGGCGACGAGGGCGACGTCGACGTCGGCCGGGGGCTGGATGTAGCCGTAGCGGATGTTGAAGCCGTGGCCGAAGAACAGGGCGTCGCCCGGCTGCAGGTTCGGGGCGATGTCCTCGGCGTACACGTGGCGCTGGACCTGGTCCGGGGTCAGGACCATGATGAGGTCGGCCTCGGCGACGGCGTCGGCAACGTTCAGGACCCGCAGGCCCTCGGCCTCGGCCTTGGCGCGGGACTTCGAGCCTTCCTTCAGGCCGACGCGGACGTCAACGCCGGAATCGCGGAGGCTGAGGGCGTGGGCGTGGCCCTGGGAGCCGTAACCGATGACGGCGACGGTGCGGCCCTGGATGATCGACAGGTCGGCGTCGTCGTCGTAAAACATTTCAGTCACTGGGGTGTCTCCTTTTGAGTGGATTCTTCGTAGATATTGTCTGTGGTGCTGCGGTACAACGGGGCGGCTCCGGCGGTGTTACGCGCTGCGGAGGGCCCTGTCACTCATGGAGCGGGATCCCCGCCCAACGGCCAGGGTGCCGGACTGCACGATTTCGCGGATGCCGAAAGGCTCCAGCACTGACAAGAGTGCCGTGAGCTTCTCGGGGTGGCCCGTTGCCTCAATGACCACCGACTCTGTGGAGACGTCGACCACTGAAGCGCGGAACAGGTCTGCAGCCTGGGTGACCTGCAGGCGTGTTGCGGCATCCGCACGTACCTTGACCAGGATGTGGTCACGCTGTACGGAAGATTCGGAGGTGAGCTCGACGATCTTGATCACGTTGACCAGCTTGTTCAGCTGCTTGGTCACCTGCTCGAGGGGCAGCCCCTCGACGTCGACCACGACCGTGATGCGCGAGAGGCCGGGAACCTCGGTCACACCCACGGCAAGCGACTCGATGTTGAAGCCGCGACGGGCGAAGAGACCGGCGACGCGGGTCAGCAGACCCGGCTTGTCCTCGACGAGGAGGCTGAGAACGTGCCTGGACATGTCAGTCCTCCTGCTCGGAGAAGGCGGGCGAGTGCTCGCGCGCGTACTGGACGTAGCTGTTGCTGACGCCCTGCGGGACCATCGGCCACACCATGGCGTCGGCGCTCACGACGAAGTCGATCACGACGGGGCGGTCGTTGGTGTCGAGCGCCAGCTGGATCGCGGCGTCGATCTCGTCTTCCTTCTCGACGCGGATCGCGAGGCATCCGTAGGCTTCGGCGAGCTTGACGAAGTCCGGGATGCGACGGGTGCCGTGACCGGTGTTCAGGTCGGTGTTCGAGTGACGCCCGTCGAAGAACAACGTCTGCCACTGGCGCACCATGCCGAGCGAGGAGTTGTTGATGATCGCGACCTTGATGGGGATGTCGTTGATGACGCAGGTCGCGAGCTCCTGGTTGGTCATCTGGAAGCAACCGTCACCGTCGATCGCCCAGACCACGCGGTCGGGCTCGGCGACCTTGGCACCCATGGCCGCCGGGACGGAGTACCCCATGGTGCCGGCACCGCCCGAGTTCAACCACGCGTTGGGCCGCTCGTACTTGATGAACTGCGCGGCCCACATCTGGTGCTGGCCCACGCCCGCCGCGTAGATCGCCTCGGGTCCGGTCATCTCGCCGATGCGCTGGATCACGTGCTGGGGCGAGAGGAGGCCGTCGGTGGTCGGCGTGTACCCGAGCGGGAACTCCTCACGCAGGCCGTTCAGGAACGACCACCACTCCGAGTAGTCCACCTCGGTCTCGGATGCCGCCTGCCGGAACGCCGCCTCCAGGTCCACCAGCACGTCCTTGAGGTCGCCCACGATCGGCACGTCAGCCGTGCGGATCTTGGAGATCTCGGCCGGGTCGATGTCGACGTGCACGACCTGCGCGTTCGGGGCGAACAGCGCGGCCTTGCCGGTGACGCGGTCGTCGAAACGTGCGCCGAGCGAGACGATGAGGTCGCTGTCCTGCAGCGCGAGGACCGCCGGCACCGTGCCGTGCATCCCGGGCATACCGAGGTGCTGCTCGTGCGAGTCGGGGAACGCACCGCGCGCCATGAGCGTGGTCACGAGCGGGGCGCCCGTGGCCTCGGCGAGGGCCTTGAGCTCAGCCGACGCCTTGGCACGGATGACACCGCCGCCGACGTAGAGGACCGGCTTCTTGGCCTGCGCGATGAGCTGCGCGGCCGCCTGGATCTGCTTGCCGTGCGCCTTGGTCACCGGGCGGTAGCCCGGCAAGTCGATCTTGGGCGGCCAGATGAACGGCGCCTCGTTCTGCTGCGCGTCCTTGGTGATGTCGACCAGGACCGGACCGGGTCGGCCCGTCGAGGCGATCTCGAACGCCGCGGCGATCGCGCCGGGGATGTCCTCGGCGGTCTTGACCAGGAACGAGTGCTTCGTGATGGGCATCGTGATGCCGACGATGTCGGCTTCCTGGAAGGCATCCGTCCCCATGAGGGTCGAGAAGACCTGACCGGTGATGCAGACCAGCGGGACCGAGTCCATGTAGGCGTCGGCGATCGCGGTGACGAGGTTGGTCGCCCCGGGGCCCGACGTCGCGATGGCGACACCGGTGCGCCCGGAGGCGGCGGCGTAGCCCTCGGCCGCGTGGCCGGCGCCCTGCTCGTGGCGCACGAGGATGTGGCGGACGTTCTCGTCGTCCATGAGCGGGTCGTACACGGGCATGATCGCCCCGCCCGGCAGACCGAACACGTCGGTGACGCCGAGCAGATCGAGCGAACGGACGACCGCCTGGGCGCCCGTGAGCACGGGCGCCGGGGCGGTGCGAGCGGGGGGCCGGGGAACGGCCGTGGCGGATTCGGCGGACATGGTGGTACCTCGGAACCGGTGGAGGGTGAAAGGGGGACGGCCGTCAGCCCGTGACTGCGCCCTCCGCGGCGGAGTGCACGAGCTTGGAGTATTTGGCCAGAACGCCACGGGTATAGCGCGGGGGAAGCGGTTCCCAGCCCTCACGGCGGGAACTCAGCTCGGCGTCATCGACGATCAAGTCGAGAGTGCGAGCGGCGATATCGACCCGTATCAGATCACCATCGCGCACGAAGGCGATAGGACCTGCGTCCACCGCTTCGGGAGCTATGTGGCCGATGCAGAGGCCGGTTGTGCCGCCTGAGAATCGACCGTCCGTCAAGAGTAGTACATCTTTTCCGAGACCCGCGCCCTTGATCGCGGCCGTGATGGCCAGCATCTCGCGCATGCCGGGGCCGCCCTTGGGGCCCTCGTAGCGGATGACGACGACGTCGCCGGCGTGGATCTCGCCCGCCTCGAGCGCGTCCATGGCGGCCCGCTCGCGTTCGAACACCCGCGCCGGGCCCTCGAAGACGTTGCCGTCGAAGCCGGCGGACTTGACGACCGCACCCTCGGGAGCCATCGACCCGTGCAGGATCGTGATGCCGCCCGTGGCGTGGATGGGGTTGTCGAACGAGTGGATGACGGTGCCGTCGATCGGGTCGGGGTCGAGGTCCGCGAGGTTCTCGGCGAGGGTCTTGCCCGTGACGGTGAGCGCGTCGCCGTGCAGCAGGCCCTCGTCGAGCATCGCCTTCATGATGACCGGGATGCCACCCTGACGGTCGACGTCGTTCATGACGTACTTGCCGAACGGCTTCATGTCGGCCACGTGCGGCGTCTTGTCGCCGATGCGGTTGAAGTCGTGGAGGGTGAGCTCGACCTCGGCCTCACGCGCGATGGCCAGCAGGTGCAGGACGACGTTCGTCGAACCACCGAGAGCCATGGCGAGGGCGATGGCGTTCTCGAACGCCTCTTTCGTGAGGATGTCGCGCGTCGTGATCCCCTGGCGCAGCAGGTTGACCACGGCCTCGCCCGAGCGGTGGGCGAAGTAGTCGCGGCGGCGG
>NZ_CAKKMM010000101.1:0-11964 GCF_918698205.1 Microbacterium sp. Bi128
GGGGTGGGCTGCGGATCGGCGTCGGGGGCGGACGACAGCGCGCCGATGCCGACGACGATCCCGGCGACCACGATCACGGGGAGCACGATCGCGAGCACGATCAGGAGGATGCGACCCCGCGTCATGACCCTCCGCCCCGCAGAGCACCGGGGGCGAGGATGCCGCGGCTCAGCGACGTGAGCGGCACCCGTTCCTCATAGGGATGACGGAACGTCCCGAACTGACGGTCCTTCCGCGTCGCCGCGGTCACCAGGAGCAGCAGGGCGAGACAGAGCCAGATGACCGTCAGCGGCTGGAAGATGAAGCGCAGGACCGATCCCACCGTGGCCGCCGGATGCCACTGCGCGGTGTCGTTCTCTCCCACGACCGCACCGGTGGACCCCTCCGCCCGCAGAGCGGTACTCCCGTCTCCCCCGAGGTCGTTGCCCTCGACCGTGGTGCCCGCCACGTCACCGACGAGCACGATGGCGTGGGTGGAGACTCCGGCGACGACGTTGCCCGTGATGTCGGCGTCGGCATTGCGAACGTTCACTCCGGTCTCCGATCCGGTGATCGTGTTCCCCTCCACGACGGCGGCGGTGACCGACTCGCGGATGGCGATCGACTTCGCCGTCTGGTCGACGAAGTCGTTCCCGGTGACCCGGACGTCGGCCGCCCCACGATCGACCACGACGCCGTCGGGATTGCGGGCGAACCGGGTCTCCGTGACCCGGATGCCGCTCCCGCCCATGACCTCGAGACCGTATCGGCCGTTGCCGGTGATGCGCCCCTCGTCGAGGACGTTGTCGCCGAAGTTCTGCACCGTCGTCCCGGAGGCGCTCGGGCCGTCGGCGAGCGACTGCCCGTCCATCGACACTCCGTTGCGGCCGTTGCGCGACGCCGTGACGCCGTGCAGCGTGATGCCCGAGGTCGAGCGACCCATCGTCACACCGTCCACGGCGTTCCCGCTCGACTCCGAGTCCATCACGATGCTCGAGGACACCGCGCGGTGGAACGTGATGCCGTCCACGAGGCTCCCGGTCACGGACGTCCGCGTGATCCGGACGTCGTGCGCGGCGGAGACGAAGATCCCGAACGCGTTGCCCCGCACCGTCGAATCCGTGATGGCTGCGGTGGCCAGGCCCGTGGCGGGGGACGTCGCCTGCGCATCAGTCACGTCGTCGACCGCGCCCGCGGCATCCACGACGGGTGCTCCGGACGGGGCCGCGAGCGGATCTCCCTCGGGTTGCATCGCTTCGGCGAGCGCGGGGTCGTCGATGCCGTCGCTGCCGGTGACAGCGAGACCGCCGGTGCTGCCGCTCCAGAAGCCCAGGGACGACAGCGCGACATGACTCAGGTCTGCGCTACCGCCGATGACGCGGAGGTAGGCGCGGCCGTCCCGGGTGTCGGTGTCCGCTGCCCCGGCGGCGCTGTCCCAGCTGGTGATGGATGCCATGGCATCCTCGGTCCCGGATACTTCGAGTCGTCCGCCGAAGGCGACGATGGAGGTGAACCCGGCCGGCGAACTCTCCAGGCGCAGGTCCACCGCACCGAGGGCGAGAGTCGCCCCCTGCATGATCGCGACGTCCTCTTTCAGCAGGTACGATCCGTCCGCGTTCTGAACGAGCGACTCCGGTGCGAGCGCGCGCAGGTCGTCGAGTGTGTAGGCGGCCGAGCGCTCGGGCAGCACGAGCGTGTACCGGTCGCCGGTCTGGAACCGATACGGCTCGTGGACGGACAGCGCCCAGTACGCGGCCGACGCGACCTTGCGCACGTAGACGACGCGCTGGCTCTCCTGCTCCACCAGCTGTGCTTCGCTCGTCGGGTCACCCGGGTAGAGCACGCCCTGGACGTTGCCGTTGCGGGCGATCTCGTTGAGGCCGTACGCGTCCGCGTCGGCGGAGCGGTCGATCAGCTGCGACCCCGCGAGGGCGGCGCCGCCGCCCGCGAGCGCGGCCACCAGTGCCAGGACGACCGCGGTCCGCGCCCTCACGACGCCACCGCCGGCTCGAGAACGTCCGTCTGCGTTTCGAGGGTTCGGGCCGTCTGACCGTCGCCGCCGATCTGATCCGCGTGACGGGTCAACCAGCCCTGCTTGTTCATGGTGACGAAGGAGAACGCCTTGATCGGCAAGGCCACGAGGATCACGACAACCGCGTACAGCGGCAGGATCAACAGGTCGACCGGGTTCCGACGCAAGTGCGAGATTCCACGGATACCGCGGCCGAGGAGCACCCAGCCGATCGCGGCGAGCGCCCCGATGACCGTCAGGTCGAGCCGGGTGAAAATGAGGTAGAACATCGTCAGCCCCATGGTGACGGGAGTCAGCAGGATCTGCAGCACCGTGACCTTCGTCACGAAGGGAACACGCCAGAGCCATCCCTTGGCGATCGCGGTCAGGTAGCAGCGGTAGGAGTTGCGGCTCCAGCGGACGCGCTGCTTCACGAACGCGCGGAAGGTGTCGGGGAACATGCTCAGCGCGCGCGCCGACGACTGGTGCACCGTCTTGTAGCCGGAGGCGAGGATGAGCCACGTCAGGCGCCCATCGTCGCCCGCGATGCAGCGGCGGCCGAGGAAGAACTCGTTCTCCAGGTGATCGAGTACCGCCAGCACGGCGTCGCGGCGGTACGCGGCGGTACGACCCGACAGACACGGGACGGCGCCCGCACGACCCATGGCGGGGACGTAGTCGTAGTAGCGCAGGTCGACCATCCAGTCGGCGACGCGACGCCACACGCTCGTGCGCGCCTGGTAGACGTTCTGGTGGGTGCCGACACCACCGACGAGCGGATCGATGAACGGTTTCTGCACCGCGAGGAGAAGCCCGTGCCGCCACCACGTGTCGGAATCGGTGAGCACGAGGATCTCTCCGACAGCGAGGCGGATACCCGCGCCGAGAGCGGACCTCTTACCGACGTGGTGGAACAGGATCGGGCGGAGGCGGTCGTCGTCCAGGGCGACGATCCGCCCGTAGGCCTCGAGGTCTTGGACGTCGAGGACGATGATGATCTCGGTGGGCCCCTGCGCGCGCCAGGACTCCAGGCAGCGCATCAGGATGTCGGGATCCTCGTGGTAGGACGGCACGATCACGGAAGTCGTCGTCCGGAAGTCCGACTCGATCGGCCGCGCACGACGCGACAGGATGAAGCGGTAGAGCCACAGCCCCCACACCACCACCCCGGCGATGGCGAGCGGGAAGTACCCGGAGACATCGGCGGTGATGTCCTGGAGGGACTGCCACAGGGTGGGTACGGCCGAGGTGGCATCGGCCACGCGGTCGGTGATGGGCGCAGGCGTCATGGGACGTCGATTCTCGCGAAGGGGCAGTGGTGATCACGCGGCGGTCAGCGAGAACCGTCGCTGGGCGACGGCGACCATCACCCGGGGGAAGATCTGGAACCCCTGCGGGCATCCGTAGACGGGATCTGCGATGTGGGGCAAGTGAAGGGCCCAGGGAGGCAGATCCGTTCGGGGGTCGACAGATGGACGACCACCACGTACTGTCGCGGGGGCGCAGGCCCGGGCGAGCCCGCGCGCGAAGGACCGAGAGCCGGCACTTCACCCCCGGAACGTCGGCATCCACCGCCCACCGCGCGGGGGCGGTGTCCGAGGCATCCCCTAGGCTGGTCGCGTTTCGACGACGACGATCACCGTTCCGGGGGGGTTTCATGGGGATCGCACGCACGTGGGTCTTTCCGATTCTGCGCACGTTGCTGGTGGCGATCATCGCCGCCGCCCTGATCAAACTGGCGTTCTTTCCGGACAGACCACTCGATGCCGATCCGGCGCAGCCAACGGGGACGGTGTCCGAGCCGCGCGTAATCGCGACCGCGGGGACCATCACGAACGACGTCGTGATCAAGGCGACCGTGTCGGCGGACCCGGCGGTGCCGTTGCGGTCGACGGCCGCCGGCACGGTCAACAAGATCTTCGTCACCCAGGGCTCTCCCGTCGCCGAGGGCGATGTCGTCTTCAACGTCAAGGTGCCGATCGAGCGCGACCCCGCCGACAGCGTGGATGCCGAGGGCAAGCCCAAACCCGCGATCTTCCGGTACGAAGACGTCACGGCGCCCGCGGCGGGCACGCTCAGCGCGCTGTCGGTCATCGCGGGTCAGGAACTGGCGGTCGGAGCGACCGCGGGCAACGTCGCGCCCCCGACGTTCTCCGTGTCGGGAACGCTCGAGCCCGCGCAGCAGTACCGCCTCCTCAACCGCCCCGGAGACGCCACCGTGACCATTACGGGCGGGCCGGCCGGATTCACGTGCACGAATCTCCGGATCACCACTCCCCTGTCCGGGAGCTCGCCCGACGACGCGACCTCCGGTGCCGCCGGGTCCGCGGGCTCCGCCGGCACGTCGGGATCGGGGACGACGGCCACGTGCGCGGTGCCGGGCGACGTCACCGTCTTCGCGGGACTCGCCGCCGAGATGACGATCGCCGGAGGGCGCGCCGAGAACGTGATCGTGGTCCCCACGACCGCGGTGCGCGGCGCGGCGCAGAGCGGCACCGTGTGGGTGTCGACGGCGGACGGCGCCACCGAGGAGCGGCCGGTCGCCCTCGGCCTCACCGACGGCACGCAGGTGCAGATCACCGAGGGTCTCACCGAGGGCGAGGAAATCCTCGAATTCGCTCCCGGGGCGATGGCCGGGTCACCCGATGGATGCACGACGTATCCCGACGGCTCGATGTTCTGCGAACCGGCCGCGCAGTCGTGAGTCTGCTCAAACTGCGGGATGTCACTCGCACGGTCATCCCTCCCGATCAGCCCGCGCTGACGATCCTGTCGGGTGTCGACATCGTGATCGAACCGCGCGATCACGTCTCGATCGTCGGGCGTTCCGGCTCGGGCAAGTCCACCCTCCTGAATCTCCTGGGACTGCTCGATCTGCCCACGAGCGGCGAGATCACCTTCGACGGCGATCCCGTGCGCGGACTGTCAGCGGCACGACGCGATCGCCTGCGCGGGGCGGCGATCGGCTTCGTGTTCCAGCAGTTCAACCTGCTGCAGGGCCGCACCGCTCTCGAGAACGTCACCATGCCGCTGCTGTACTCCAGCGGCACGACCTTCTGGCGCCGCACGAGGATCGCGGCCGAGATGCTCGATCTCGTCGGGCTCGGGCACCGGCTGCACAGCATGCCCGACCGACTCTCCGGCGGCGAGCAGCAGCGGGTCGCGATCGCCCGCTCACTCGTGCGCGGACCGCGACTGATCCTCGCGGACGAGCCGACCGGGGCGCTCGACCTCGACACCGGGCAGAGCGTGATGGAGCTCATCGACGAGGTCGCCGAGCGCACCGGTGCCGCGCAGGTGATCATCACGCACGACCCGATGATCGCCCGCCGCGCCCGCCGGCACTTCCGTCTGGATCGCGGCATCCTGACCCCGGTCGACGATCCGACGTTCGAACCGCGCACTCGTCGCGAGGTGCGTGAGATGGCACCGGGCTCCGACGCGGACGCCGCGTGGGCTGCTCCCGATCCGGCCACCGCCGGCGAGGAGACGCGCTGATGCGCGCGCTGTCGAGCCTCGTCGGCTCGCTGGTCGAAGCGTGGCAAGAAGTGCGGGTCCACCGCACGCGGGTGCTGCTGTCGCTCATCGGCGTGGCGGTCGCCGTCTGTTCGCTCACGACCGTCGTGGCCCTGGGTGCGATCGTGCAGCAGGCGAATCAAGAGATGAGCGAGCGCTCCAGCGGTCGTCCCGCGAGCCTCAGCGTCTCGGCGTTCGGCACCGACGGCGAGATCGACCCGGCACGGATGGATGCCGCGTGGGCCGAGGTCGTGAAGCGCTACGGCATCTCGTATTCCACGCGTGCCCAGCAGACGACGCAGCTGGTGCCCTTCGCCAGTGGGACGGTCCAGGTCGGCACGCAGGCGGTGGACCAGCCGTATGGCGAGATGCACCGCGTGCGGATGCTCGAGGGCGAGTGGTTCACCGCGGCGGATGCCGAGCAGCTCGCGCCGCGGCTCATCGTCAACGAGGTGTTCTGGGACCGCATGGGGCGGCCGGCGCTGTCGACCCATCCGGTCGTGGCGCTGGGAGGGCAGGCCGTGCCCGGCGCCGCCTCGGGGATCGCCCCCGGCGGCACCCGGGCGGTCGTCGTGGGTGTCACCCCGTCCTCGACGTGGGAGACCGAGCCGTCGATGTTCATGCTCGCCGCGCAGGCTCAGGCCGTTCAGGATGCCGCGATCGGCCGGAGCGGCACCGCCGCCGCGGCCGACTCCCCGTACGGCGGTGCGCCGCAATCCCAGTACGAGATGTGGGTTCCGCCCGAGCTGGCCGAGCAGCTGACGATCCTCGTCACGCGCGACCTCACCGCCGCGCTCGGCGACGGAGCGCAGGTGAACGTCAACCGGCAGGACTGGGCGGCGTGGGGCGACGATCCGTTCCTGGTGACGAAGATGGTGGTCATCGGGATCGCCGTGCTCGTGCTGATGCTCGGTGCCCTGGGCCTGGTCAACATCGCCCTGGTCACGGTGAAGCAGCGGGTCCGCGAGATCGGCATCCGACGCAGCTTCGGAGCGACGGCGAGCCGGGTGTTCTTCGCCGTGATGATGGAGAGCGTCGTCGCGACGGTCGTCGCGGGCGCCGCCGGAGTGATGGCATCCATCCTCATCGTCCAATCGCCCTGGCTGCGCGAGCTCATCGGCCAGGGCATGGTGAGCGACTTCCCCCCGTTCCCCGTTGATGCCGCCCTCACCGGCCTTGCCGCGGCCACGGCCGTCGGCGCGCTCGCGGGACTCCTCCCAGCGCTGGTCGCGGTGCGGGTGAAGGTGATCGACGCGATCCGGTACTGAGGGCGGACCGTGCGGCCGGCACCGGATGCCGTCGACGTGGGCAACGGCAGCCGGCACAGCGGCGTCGGCCGACGTGCGGATCGCGCCGCCGCTCAGACGAAGGCGCTGCTCAGACGAAGGCGTCGGCGGCGCGCTGGATCTCCGTCGCCCGCCCGAAGGGCGTCCCGCCCTCCACCCAGCGCAACAGCGCAGAGGACGAGAAGAGGTTCTCGGCCGCCATCAGGGCGGCACCGATCACCCCCTCCTGATGATCCAGTGAGGCGGAGCGGATCTCGAGGCTCCGCAGGACCGGCTCGGTGCACCGTTCGGCCACGATCGCACGCACGCGATCCACGAGCACATCACCGGCCCGCAGGACCCCGCCGCCGAGCACGACGATGCCCGGGTTCGTGAAGTTGACGAGGTTGGCCACCACGTCCGCCACGTGGTCTGCGCTGCGTGTGGTCAGCGCGGTGGCCACCGGATCCCCGGCCGTGACGGCCTCGCCGATGTCACCGAGCACGAGGTGTCCCCGTCGCGCATAACGCTCCGCGAGGAAAGGGCTCTCGGCCCGACGCTCAGCGGCATCCAGAAGGAGCGCCCACCCGCCCGCGACGGCCTCGAGGCATCCGGTCCTGCCGCAACGGCAGGCGCGGGAGTGATCGCTCACGTGGATGTGGCCGATGTCGCCCGCCGCGCCCGTCTGACCGTGGATCAGGCGGCCGTGGGCGATCTGCCCCGCGCCGATGCCCGTACCGACCTTGATGAACAGCAGGTCGCGCCCACGAACGTCGTCGCCGCGGGTCCACTCGCCCAATGCCATGAGGTTCACGTCGTTGTCGACCCAGACGGGGGCGTCGAAATGTTCGCGGAGCCAGTGTCGCGGCGCGAATCCGTCCCACCCCGGCATGATCGGCGGCAACGTCACGGTTCCCGTGGCGAACTCGACCGGCCCGGGGAGCCCCAGCGCGATGCCCCACGGACGCGTCACACGGTGGCGACGGAGGAGGGCGTCGATGTGCGCGCGAACGCGATCCAACGTGGCGTGGGGGCCGGCGTCGATCGCCCAGTCCTCGTGGGAGCTGTCCAGCAACCGTCCGTTCAGATCAGCGAGACCGACGGTGAACTCGGACGCGCCCAACAGCGCCGCGGCCACGACACCGGACCGGGCGCGGAAGCGCACGATCCGCGCCTGCCGCCCCCCTCCGGAGGGAGCGAGCTCCCCCTCTTCGAGAAGACCGAGGTCGATCGCCTGGTCGACGCGCTGGGTGACGATCTTGCGACTGAGACCCGTGGCATCCAGGAGTTCGGGTCGCGTCCGCGCGGTGCCCTCTCGGATCGCGCTGACCACGCTCACCAGGGGCGCGACGGCGATCTCGGGGCCCCCTGGCGGGCGCTGCCGCGGCAGACCCGGGCCCCCCGCCCCGGTCGCGGAGAACGGCACCGTGATGCTCACTCGGGCGCTCCCTCGACTCGGTGACGGGTGGCCATGATCTCACGACTCAGCCTGCGGAGGACTCTTCCCGGCGGAGGCGGATGTCCTCCTTGATCTGGGGCAGCCGCTTCTCGAGGCCGTACGTCGCGATGGCGATGACCTGCAGGGCCGCGATGACGGCGGGCAGCAGCAGGTAGATCCACATGATGCCGTTGACGACCTCGGGTGTGGGGCTCGCCGGGTCGTACGCGATAGCGGCGAGACCCCAGGCGAGTGCCGCACCGCCGAGCGCGGCGCCGATCTTGGTGCTCATGCTGTACCCGGCGAAGAGCAGACCCTCGTCGCGACGGCCGCTGCGCCACTCCTGCTGTTCCACGGTGTCGGCCGTCAACGCGGGCGCGGCGACGAAACCGAAACCGCCGAAGACGTTCAGAACGAAGAACACGATCGAGAACACCCAGACGTTGTCCTGCACGAAGAACAGCACGGTCGTCATGGCGATCGCGATGAGCAGACCCACGAGGATGCCACGCCGCTGACCGAGCAGACGGAGGAAGGGTGCCGTCAGCAACGAGCCCACGACGGCCGACAGCGAGAAGGCGAGGAGGATGATGGGGATCGCCCCGGGGTTCCCCAACACGTAGATGGCGTAGTAGATCGTGCCGCCGGTGATGACGTCCAGACGCGTGAACGCCAGGACCGAGAACACGAAGACCGAGATCCACGGGCCGTTGCCCGCGAGCGCCTTGAGAGAGCGGCCGAGGTTGCCTCGGGCTCGAAGAACGGGTGTGAGCGGTACCCGCTCTTTCACCGAGGCCACGACGACCCAAAACAGCAGCATTCCGACGATCGCGTAGAGACCCACCGTGATCCCGAAGCCCACGGGCGATGTGGGCGAGCCGCCGAACGCGATGATCAGGGGCTGCGTGAAGCTGGACACGATGATGATCCCGATGCCGACGCCGAACGAACGCCACCCGGCGAGTTTCATGCGCGCGCCGGAGTCGCGCGTGGTCATGGCCATCAGCGCCCCGTAGGGCACATTCACCACCGAGTAGGCGAGTCCGACCAGCAGGAAGGTCACGGCAGCCCACGCGATGGTGGGCACATCGTCGCCCCCGCCCGGCGTGAGGAACGTGAGGAATGTCAGCGCCGCCAGTGCCGGGGCGCCGAAGATCAGGTAGGGACGCGCCCGACCCCAGCGGGTCGTGGTGCGGTCGAGCAGGATGCCGACCATCGGATCGAAGAACGCGTCCAGCACTCGGGCGACCAAGAGGATGACACCGGCGATGCCGGCGCTGATCAGGGCGACGTCCGTGTAGAAGAAGAGCAGGTAGCTGGAGATCGTGGTCCAGGTGAGGTTGGACGCGATGTCGCCCAACGCGAACGCGGCCTTTTCGCGCGTGCGCACGGACCGCGGGTTGTCGGGATCGCTCCGGTCCGTCACGGATCGGGGAATGCTCGTGCGCACGGCGGCGGTCGAAGCCAGCGTGGGGCCTTGCCTATCACTCATCGTCGAGTCCTTCGGTCGAATGGTCATCGTAGACGTGAGCATCTTGTGATCGCATCGAACATAAGTCAATGCTCCCCGAGCTGATGGAGCGCATTAGCGACGCCTATGCGGGAATTTCCACCCCGGGCGCTACTTTTGTGCTTGCCGCGCTTAAGTGGCCGTCACGTCTCGAACCCATGGAGGTTTCATGTCATCCCTCTCGGATGCCGCGCCCGAGCGCCGTCTCCCCGACTCCGCGGATGTCGTCATCGTCGGCAGCGGTCCCGCGGGGGCCGCCTACGCGCGGATCCTCAGCGAGACCTCCCCGGCCGCCCGGATCGTCATGATCGAGGTCGGTCCGATCGTCAGCGACCCTCCCGGATCGCATGTGAAGAACATCGCCGACAACGCCGAGCGGGCCCGCGCGCAGCGGGCCTCGGAGGGCCCGCGGCCCCAGGACGACGCGGCGTCCACGAACACGATGGACGACTACGCCAGCGACGCCGCGCGGCTGTGGCGACCGGGCACGTACCTCCTGGCATCCGGATACCGGCAGCCGGGTGAGGACGGCCTGCCCGCCGCGGCCTTCTCGAGCAACGTCGGTGGCATGGCGGCGCACTGGACCGGCGCGTGCCCGCGCCCCGGGCAGAGCGAGCGCATCGGCTTCCTCCCCGATCTCGACGAGTTGCTGGACGAGGGCGAGCGGCTGCTCGGAGTCAGCGCGACCGCGCTCGCCGACGCTCCGCTCGCCGATGAGGTGCAGGTGCGCCTCGCCCGAGGTTTCGACGCCGATCGTCCCGCCGACCGTCACGTGCAGCCGATGCCGCTGGCGGTCCACCGCACCGCCGAGGGAAACCTGGTGTGGTCGGGCGCGGACGTCGTCTTCGGCGAAGAGACCCGGGCGAACCCCCTCTTCACCCTCGTTCCGGAGGCTCTCGGCCGACGGGTGATCGTCGAGGACGGCGTCGTCCGCGGTATCGACGTCGAGGACCGCCGCTCCGGAGAGATCCACCGCCTCTCCTCCCCCGTGGTCGTGGTCGCGGCTGACAGCCTGCGGACGCCTCAGCTCCTCTTCGCCTCGGGAGTCACTCCTCCCGCGTTGGGGCGGTATCTCAACGACCAGCCGCAGATCGTGCACGCCGTGCGCCTGCGCGATGTCGAGGACGCCCCCACCGGATCGGCCGCGGACAGCGCCATCACCGCCCAGAGCGGAGTGTCGTGGGTACCGTTCACCGACGACTACCCCTACCACGGTCAGGTGATGCAGCTGGACGCCTCACCCGTTCCGCTGGAGGGCGATGTCATCCCCGGCTCGATCGTCGGATTGGGGTGGTTCTGCGCCAAGGACCTGCAAGAGAGCGATCGCGTCGAGTTCTCCCCCGACGACGTCGACGAGTACGGCATGCCCGCGATGCGCATCCACTACACGCTCACCGAGCGTGATCACCGCACCCTCGCCGACGCCGCCGAGGCGATCATCGCCGCGGGCGAGCTCTTGGGCGACCCCGTCGGAGGCGACCCGATCACGTTCCCCCCGGGCGCGTCGCTGCACTACCAGGGCACGGTCCGGATGGGCGCGGTCGACGACGGGACGAGCGTGTGCGACCCCCACGGCGAAGTGTGGGGAACGCAGGGGCTCTTCGTCGCCGGCAACGGCGTCATCCCGACCGCCACCGCCTGCAACCCCACGCTCACCGGGGTCGCGCTGGCCGTCGCCGGCGCCCGGCGCATCGCGCGCACCCTCGACGCGCTCACCTCGAAGTAAAGGACCCGACCATGCTCGAAAGAGATCTCATCCAGTCTATCGGCGTGCGCAACGTCACCGAGAACGGCGTCACGACCGGCTTCCAGTTCCGGCTCCGGATGCCGAACTACCGCGGCGTCTGGGGCAGCCTCATTGACGGGGTCGACGTGAGCGTCGGCAGCCTGTCGTGGGACCGCGAGGTGCCGCGGTGGACCCTGCAGGGCCGAGATTTCACCATCGCCGAGCTGCGGATGTCGACGGATGTCCGCTGGCAGCTCGACGAGGCGGCGATCATCACCGTCCCGCATTCCGGAGGTCTCGCCGTCGGCGTGCACACCCTCGCCGTGGACATCGCGCTCCACGCCCCCTACATCCCGGCAGAGTTCCAGCCCTCGCTCTTCCACGCAGAACGAAAGGTCACGGTCGTCTCATGAGCACGCTCGAGTACGGTGTCTCCCTTTACAGCTACACCGGCGACATGAACACGGTGCTGACCCTCGAGGACGCCTTCGCCGAGATCGCCGATCTCGGTGCGACAGG
>NZ_CAKKMM010000102.1:0-11935 GCF_918698205.1 Microbacterium sp. Bi128
GCAGTACACGAACGTGCAGCTTCCGTTCCCGCAGGATCCCCCCTTCACCCCCGATCTCAATCCGACCGGCGACCACCGGCGCACCTTCGAGCTGCCCCCCGAATGGATGCGGCGCGACGAGTTCGACGCCATCGTCCTGCGCTTCGACGGCGTCGAGTCCCGGTATCGCGTATGGGTCAACGGGACCGAGATCGGAGTCGGCACGGGTTCGCGACTCGCGCAGGAGTTCGACGTCACCGAGGCCGTGCGCGCCGGGACCAACACGATCGCCGTCCGCGTCCATCAGTGGTCGGCGTCAACGTATGTCGAGGACCAGGACCAGTGGTGGCTGCCCGGCATCTACCGTGACGTCTCGCTGCAGGCGCGGCCGATCGGCGGCATTGAGGACGTCTGGGTGCGGGCGGGGTACGACGAGCGCACCGGATCCGGTCTCCTCACGACCGAGCTGCGCGCCGAGGATCCTTTCCCCGTGCGTCTGCGCGTGCCGGAACTCGGCATCGACGTGCGGTGGGCGAGCGCGGAGGAGGTCTCTCCCGTCGTCGTCGACCGGGTCGAGGCGTGGAGCGCGGAAGTGCCGAGGCTTTACGACGCGACCGTGTCCAGCCGCGACGACGCCGAGACGATCGCGCTGCGGCTCGGTTTCCGTACGGTCGAGGTGCGCGGCGACCTCTTCCTCGTGAACGGCCGGAGAGCGGTGCTGCACGGTATGAACCGGCACGACACGCATCCCGACCTCGGCCGTGGCTTCGACGAGGAGTTCGTGCGCCGCGATCTCGAGCTGATGAAGAGGTACAACGTCAACGCGATCCGGACGGCTCACTATCCGCCGCATCCGCGCGTCCTCGACCTCGCCGACGAGCTCGGGTTCTGGGTCATGCTCGAGTGCGACCTCGAGACCCACGCCTTCCATCATGGCAACGACGTCTTCTCGCCGGGCGTCGACGAGTGGATGGACAATCCCAGCGAGGATCCCGCCTGGCGTGAGACCTACCTGGACCGCATGGAGCGCACGCTCGAGCGCGACAAGAACCATCCGAGCATCGTCATGTGGTCGCTCGGCAACGAATCGGGCACGGGTGCGAACCTCGCGGCGATGGCGGAGTGGGTGCGGTGGCGCGATCCCGAGCGGCCGGTGCACTACGAAGGCGACCGTGCCGGTGACTACACCGACGTCTACTCGCGTATGTACCCCGCCATCGCCGAGGTCATCAGCATCGGTTCCGACTCGACCGCCCTGCTGCAGGACGCGTCGGGTGCGCAGTCGGCTCGACAGCGGTCGAAACCCTTCGTGATGTGCGAGTACGTGCACGCGATGGGCAACGGCCCCGGCGGTATCGAGCTCTACGAGGACCTCGTCGAGGAGTATCCCCGCCTGCACGGTGGCTTCGTGTGGGAGTGGCGGGACCACGGCATCCGTACTCGTACGCCCGAGGGCGTCGAGTTCTTCGCCTACGGTGACGACTTCGCCGACACGGGCGTGCACGACGGGCACACCTGCATGGACGGGATGGTGCTGTCCGACGGGACGCCGAGCCCCGGCCTGATCGAGTTCGCCGCCGTGACGGCGCCCATCCGCTTCTCCATCGAGGCGACGCCGGAGGGGGTCGCGGTGCGCGTGAGCAACCTGAGGCACTCCGCCGACACGTCGGACCTGGTCTTCCCCTGGCGGATCGAGCGCGACGGCGTCGAAGTCCGGGCGGGGATCTTGGCGCTCGCCGCAGAGGGCCGCGGCGCTGTTCCGGCGGGCGGTCACGCTTCCGCACGCATCACTCTCGGTGAGGCGATGTCCGGCGAGGGCGGCGAAGTGTGGTTCACCGTGAGCGCGGCACTCGCCGATGATGCGGCGTGGGCTCCGTCTGGGCACGTCCTCGCGGCCCAGCAGGCGCTCCTCGTCGACGCGACACCGGTACGCACTCCCGCGCCGCGTCGTGCGCACGCGTCGGTCGCCGCGCGTGACATCCGCGGCCGGTACCGGCTCGGTGGAGCGGGATTCCTCGACGGGCACCTCGTCTCCCTCGGCGCGCTCGAGGTGGACGGTCCCCGGCTGGAGCTGTGGCGTGCGCCCACCGACAACGACAACGGGTCGCACATGGGCAGCTACGACGTGAGCGACCCCCTGGCGGGCCGAGGCCTCGGCGTCCCCGGCCCCTCGCACGCCTCGCGATGGCGCCAGGCCGGCCTCGACCGTCTGACCTCGCGTGTCGTGGACATCCGGCGCGACGACACGGTGCTGGAGAGACGCTCCCGGTGGGCCGCCGCCGACACGCGCGCCGCGGTGACGCTGGAGGAGCGCTGGGAGCAGGACGGCGACGACGTCCGCCTCACTCTGCAGTTCATCCCGTCGTCGCGATGGGACCTCGTCTGGCCGCGCCTCGGCGTGCGGCTGGATCTTCCCGTCGACGTCGAGGGTGCCGAGTGGTTCGGCACCGGGCCGGGGGAGTCGTACCCGGATTCCCGCCGAGGCGTCCTGGTGGGCCGTTACGGCGCGGATCTCGAGGGCCTCACCTTCCCGTACGCCTTCCCGCAGGAGAGCGGCCACCGTAGTGAGGTGCGTCAGCTCGACATCCGCCGCGGCGGCCGGAGGATGCTGCGGATCGACACCGAACCGGACTCCCGTGGCCGACGCCCCGGCTTCACGCTCGCCCGCCACACCGCGCAAGAGCTGGATCGCGTCGGGCACGCGCACGAGCTGCCCGAGCCCACGCGGACCTACCTCTACCTCGACGTGGCGCAGAACGGCCTGGGATCGCGGGCCTGCGGCCCGGACGTCTGGCCTGACGCCCTCCTGCGCCCCGAAACCCGAACGATGCACGTGCTCTTCCGCGCTGCCGCGTCCTCCTGACGACAGGAGCGATCACGGGGCCGACGCTCTCGGTGGTCCTCGGCGCGCCCCCGCGGTCTCCGGGGGTGCGCCGAGGACGTTCCGCATGTCCGTGTTTGATTATCGTGCGCGCACGCCCTAATCTCTTATTTGTTAGGACAAAGTAAGCTCCCCCCGATCGAAGAGGATCACCCTTGCGCCCTTCCCACCTCGTCTCACCGCTCGATGTTCTCGCCATCGGGCGGATCGGTGTGGATCTGTATCCCCTGCAAGACGGCGTCGGCCTCGAGGACGTGACCAGCTTCGGGAAGTACCTCGGCGGGTCGGCCACGAACGTCGCCGTCGCCGCCGCGAAGTACGGGCGGGTCGCCGCTCTGATCACCCGGACGGGCGATGACCCGTTCGGGGCCTACGCTCGGCGGGAGCTGGCGCGGCTGGGTGTCTCCGATCGATTCGTCGACGTCGTGGCATCCCTGCGCACCCCCGTCACCTTCTGCGAGATCTTTCCGCCCGACCACTTCCCCCTCTACTTCTACCGGGACCCGATCGCCCCCGATCTCGTCATCCACCCGGACGAGCTGGACCTCGACGCGGTGACGGGCGCGCGGGTGTACTGGTCGACGGTGACCGGGCTCAGCCGCGAGCCCAGCCGCAGCGCCCACTTCACCGCCTGGGAAGCCCGCGGTCGCCGACCGCTCACCGTGCTCGATCTGGACTACCGCCCCATGTTCTGGGAGAGCCCGGAAGCGGCGCGCGAGCAGGTGTCGCGCGCACTCGAGCACGTCACCGTCGCTGTCGGCAACCGCGAGGAGTGCGAGATCGCGGTGGGCGAGACCGATCCCGACCGGGCCGCGGATGCCCTCCTGGGGCGCGGCGTCGAGCTGGCGATCGTGAAGCAGGGCCCGAAGGGCGTCCTCGCCAAGACGCGGGACGAGCGGGTCGAGGTCGCACCGTTCGAGGTCGACGTGGTCAACGGCCTCGGTGCCGGGGATGCCTTCGGCGGCGCGCTCTGCCACGGTCTTCTGGCGGGCTGGGGTCTGGAGAAGACCATGCTCTGGGCCAACGCCGCCGGCGCGATCGTCGCAGGGAAGCGCGAATGCTCGACCGCGATGCCGGATGCCGCCGAGGTCGAGCAGTTCATCGAGAAGGCGGTCGCACATGCCTGACATCGAGAGGATCCGACAGATCCGGGCGGAGAGCCCCGCCCTCATCGGACAGACGCTCCGCGAGCGTCGGCGACGCTCCCTCCTCGGCGAGGACGGTCGGCTCTTCATCATCGCCGCCGACCACCCGGCACGCGGATCACTGGGAGTCGGCTCGCGTGGCTTGGCGATGGGCAGTCGGGTCGCGCTCCTCGAGAGGCTCGCCGCTGCGCTCGAGCGCCCCGGCGTGGACGGCGTGCTGGGCACCCCCGACATCATCGAAGATCTCGCCCTGCTCGGCGTCCTGGACGACAAAGTCGTCGTGGGATCCATGAACCGAGGCGGGCTGCAGGGCGCATCCTTCGAGATGGACGACCGGTTCACCGCCTACGACGTTCCCGCAATGGTGCGCGACGGTATCGACCTCGCGAAGCTGCTCGTCCGCGTCAATCTGGAGGATGCCGGAACGGCATCCGTTCTCGAAGGGACGGCGGCCGCGGTGTCCGCGGCGGTCACGGCACGGCTCCCCATCATGCTCGAGCCCTTCATGAGCTGCTGGAGCGGTGGTCGGATCGTCAACGACCTGTCCGCGGACGCGGTGATCAGATCGGTCGCGATCGCCGCGGGCCTGGGCAACTCCTCCGCATACACGTGGTTGAAGCTCCCGGTCGTCGACGACATGGAACGCGTCGCCGAGGCCGCGACCATGCCCACCCTGCTACTGGGCGGAGACCCGACGTCGGGTCAAGAGGAGACGTTCGCCTCCTGGGAGAGCGCCCTGGCGTTGCCCGGGATGCGCGGGCTCGTCGTCGGACGCACACTGCTCTACCCGCACGACGACGACGTCGTCCGCGCGGTCGACATCGCCGCCTCCCTCGTGCACGGCACGGTCCCGGCGCGCATTCCCACGAGTTTCTGAAGGAGACGTCATGACGACATCGATCGATGCCCCCGACCGCGACGGTGCGCTCACCCCGATCCCCCACTGGATCGGAGGCGCGCCCGTCACGGGTGCGGCCGAGCGCACCGGCGATGTGTTCGATCCCGCCCGCGGACGCGTCACCCGCCAGGTGGTCCTGGCCGACGCGTCGGACGTCGAGGCGGCCGTGGCGTCGGCGAAAGCCGCGTTCCCGCAGTGGCGCGACATGTCGCTCGCCCGCCGGCAGGCGATCATGTTCCGCTTCCGCGAGCTCCTCGACGCCCGCAAGGGCGAACTCGCGGAGATCATCACGAGTGAGCACGGCAAGGTCCTCTCGGACGCACTGGGGGAGATCACGCGCGGTCAGGAGGTCGTGGAGTTCGCCACCGGTCTGGCGCACCACCTGAAGGGCGAATACTCCGAACAGGTCTCCACCGACGTCGACGTCTACTCCCTCCGCCAGCCGCTCGGCGTCGTCGGGATCATCTCCCCCTTCAACTTCCCGGCCATGGTGTCGATGTGGTTCTTCCCGATCGCGATCGCCGCCGGCAACACCGTCGTGCTCAAGCCGAGCGAGAAGGACCCGTCGGCCGCGGTGTGGATCGGCGAACTGCTTAAGGAGGCCGGCCTCCCCGACGGCGTGTTCACGGTGCTGCAGGGCGACAAGGTCGCCGTGGACGGCCTGCTGGAGCACCCCGACGTGCGAGCGATCTCGTTCGTGGGATCCACTCCCATCGCCCAGTACATCTACGAGACGGCGGCGCGTCACGGCAAGCGCGTCCAGGCCCTCGGCGGCGCCAAGAACCACATGCTCGTGCTCCCGGACGCCGACCTCGACCTGGTCGCCGACTCGGCGGTCAACGCCGGCTTCGGCTCGGCGGGTGAGCGCTGCATGGCGATCTCCGTCGTCGTGGCGGTCGAGCCCATCGCCGACGAGCTCGTGGCGAAGGTGCGCGAGCGCATCGCGGGGCTGCGCATCGGCGACGGTCGTCGATCGTGCGACATGGGGCCGCTCGTGACACGGCAGCACCGGGACAAGGTCGCCTCGTACATCGACATCGCGATCGCCGACGGCGCCGAGGTCGTCGTCGACGGGCGCGACGTCGTCGCCGACGGAGACCCGAACGGATTCTGGCTCGGTCCGACTCTGATCGACCGCGTCTCGACCGCGTCGCGCGTCTACACCGAGGAGATCTTCGGCCCGGTTCTCGCCGTCGTCCGGGTCGCCAGCTACGAGGACGGCGTCGCCCTGATCAACTCCGGTGCCTTCGGCAACGGCACCGCGATCTTCACCAACGACGGGGGAGCCGCCCGGCGCTTCCAGCGCGAGGTCGAAGTCGGCATGATCGGGATCAACGTCCCCATCCCCGTGCCGGTGGCCACCTTCTCGTTCGGCGGATGGCGCCAGTCGCTCTTCGGCGACGCCAAGGCGCACGGCAGCGAGGGCGTGAAGTTCTACACGCAGCAGAAGGCCGTCACCGCACGGTGGCTCGACCCCTCGCACGGCGGTGTCGACCTCGGGTTCCCCCAGAACTGATGGTGACGAACGAGTGGCTGTTCCCTCGCGGCTCCCTCGAGGAGGGGCCGTGGGAGACCGTCGTCGGTGAGGGCGTGCCCGGATGGCGGTACACGGGGCTGCGTGTCGCCGACCTCGACGGGGACCTGGCCCTCCCGCCGGGAGCGCTCGAGCGCATGATCGTCCCCCTCGCGGGATCCTTCGTCGTCTCGGCATCCGATGATCGCTGGGTGCTCGAAGGGCGACGGTCGGTGTTCGACGGGCCGACCGATGTGCTCTACCTGGGCGCGACGAGCGGGCTCCGCATCGAGGGGTCCGGGCGCGTCGCGATCGCCGAGGCGCCGACGACCGCGAGCCTGCCGTCGGCCCTCCTGCGCCGCGACGACGTCCCGGTGGAGATCCGGGGCGCGGGGCGGTCGACGCGTCAGGTGCACAACTTCGGTGTCCCGGGTGCGCTCGCGGCGCAGAAGCTGATCGTGTGCGAGGTGATCACCCCCGCCGAGAACTGGTCGTCCTACCCCGCGCACAAGCACGACCGCGCCGGCGCGACCGAGAGCGAGTTGGAGGAGATCTACTACTTCGAGTCCGCGGTCGCGCGGGGCGCCGACGCGCCCGCCGACGCACGGCCGTTCGGGATGTTCGCCACCTACTCCTCCGACGAGCGTGCGATCGACACCGCTGCCCGGGTCGGCACCGGCGACGTCGCCCTCGTTCCTTACGGGTTCCACGGCCCGGCGGTCGCCGCGCCCGGGTACGACCTCTACTACCTCAACGTGATGGCCGGCCCCGGGGCCGAGCGGGCGTGGCGGATCACCGACGACCCGGCCCAGGGCTGGGTCCGGCAGCAGTGGACCGACCAGCAGCCGGACCCCCGTCTGCCGTACCTGTCGAAGGAGACCGCACCATGACGCGACCGAACGATCCCGAGACCGCGGCGCCCACGCGTCGGATGACCGTCGCCCAGGCGCTCATGACCTTCCTCGCGAACCAATGGACGGTGGACGGCGACATCCGAGAGCGCACGATCGCGGGCACCTTCGGCATCTTCGGTCACGGGAATGTCGCCGGCATCGGTCAGGCGCTGCTGCAGCTGCACACCGAGGAGCCGGGCCTCATGCCGTACCACCAGGCCCGCAACGAACAGGCAATGGTGCATCAGGCCGTCGGCTATGCCCGGATGCGGCGGCGACGTGCGACCTTCGCGGCGACCGCGTCCGTCGGGCCCGGTGCCGCCAACATGCTGACGGGTGCGGCGCTGGCCACGGCGAATCGACTGCCCGTGCTGCTGCTGCCCTCGGACACCTTCGCGACCCGTGTCGCCGACCCCGTCCTGCAGCAGCTGGAGCACCCCCACGACCCCGGGATGCAGGTGACCGACGCCTTCCGTCCGGTGTCGCGCTTCTTCGATCGCGTCCAGCGCCCCGAGCAGCTCTTCTCCATCGCGCTCGCCGCGATGCGGGTGCTGACCGACCCCGCCGAGACGGGGGCGGTGACGATCGCGCTGCCCGAGGATGTGCAGGCGGAAGCGCTCGACGTGCCGGTGGAGTTCCTCCAGTCGCGCGAGTGGCACGTCCGCCGTACGGTTCCCGAGCCCGGCGAACTCTCGCGTGCCCTCGAGGTGATCCGGGCCGCGGAGAGGCCTTTCATCGTCGCGGGAGGCGGGGTGCTGTACTCCGGCGCCGAGGATGCGCTGCGCGCTTTCGTGGAGGCCACGGGCGTCCCTGTCGGCGCGACCCAGGCGGGTGTCGGCAGCCTCCCGTGGGATCATCCGCAGTACGCCGGTGCGGTCGGTGCGACCGGGACGACGGCGGCGAACGCGCTCGCGGCCGAGGCCGACGTGGTGATCGGGATCGGCACGCGCTACAGCGACTTCACCACCGCCAGCCGGAGTGCGTTCCAGCGGGTCGGCGTGCGGTTCGTGAACATCAACGTCGCGTCCTTCGACGCCTACAAGCACGGCACCCAGCTCCCGGTCGTCTCTGACGCCCGGCGCGCGATCGAGGCCCTCGAGGTCGGTCTGACGGGATGGCAGGTCGCGGCCGACTACGCGCAGCGCATCGCCGCGGAGAAGAGCGCGTGGGATGCCGTCGTCGATCGGGCGCTCACGCCCTCCGGGGCCGACCTGCTGGGCCAGCCCGAGATCATCGGGGCGGTCCACGCCGCGAGCGACCCGACGGACGTCCTCGTGCAGGCCGCGGGGTCGCTGCCGGGCGACCTCCACAAGCTGTGGCGGGTGCGCGACCCGCTGGGGTATCACGTCGAGTACGCGTTCTCCACGATGGGATACGAGATCGCCGGCGGCCTCGGCGTGCGTCGCGCCGCGCCCGACCGCGATGTGCTCGTCCTCGTGGGAGACGGCTCGTACCTCATGCTCCACACCGAGCTCGTGACGGCGGTCGCGGAGGGACTCAAGATCGTCGTCGTGCTGGTCCAGAACCACGGGTACGCCTCGATCGGACACTTGTCGGAGACGGTGGGCTCCGCGCGGTTCGGCACGAAGTACCGGACCCAGGACCCGGTGACGCTCGACTTCGTCGAGGAGCGGTTCGTGCCGGTCGACCTCGCCGCGAACGCGCGATCCTACGGGGTCGACGTCATCGAGGTGGCGCCGGGACCGGAGGCCGCCCGCGAACTGCGCGACGCCGTCCGTCGCGCGAAGGCGTCGACCACGACGACCCTCATCCACGTCGACGCCGACCCGCTCCGGTACGGCCCCGACGGCGGGGGCTGGTGGGACGTTCCCGTCGCCGAGCATTCCACGCTCGCGACGACCCGCGAGGCGCGCGCCGAGTACGAACGCCTCCGCGCCGCCCAGCGGCCCCTGCTCGGCTGAGACGCGATCGGGCGGTGCCCTCGAAAGGCACCGCCCGATCCGTGCTCACACGCTCACGGCTTCGAGCGGGACTCGCCCGTGACGATCGAGCGGATCACGTCGATGGGGAGCTTCGGGACCCGGTTCTCATCGGCGAGGCCGTTGGCCTCCTGCATGGTGTCGGTGATCTGGGTGTAGCAGAAGCCCGCGAGGACCGTGCTCTCGAGCAGTGCCCCGAAGAGCCCCCGCACGTGGGTCTCCAGTTCTTCGACCGTGTTGCTGGTGGAGTAGCCCCAGGCGGGCTCCGACGGGGTCGTCTCGAACTTGATACCGCCGAACTCGCTCACCATCACCGGGACGTTCTCGGTGTCGGCTTCGCCTTCCGCCATCAGCATGCGGTGCGAGGGCCCGTAGCCCGAAAAGAGCGTCCGGAGGGCGTCACGATCCGCGTAGCGTCGAGCGAAGGTCTCGGGGTCGCCGTCGTAGTCGTGCACCGTGAGGATGTCGGATCGGGTGTGCTCCCATCCGTCGTTCGAGACGACCGGCCGGGTCGGATCGAGCGCGCGGGTCAGGTCTGCCAGCCCGCGCGAGAACGCACGCTGCGGCGCATCGGTGAGGATGTCGCGCACCCCCCAGCTCTCGTTCATCGGCACCCACGTGACGATCGAGGGGTGCGACCGGTCGCGACGCACGAGCTCCACCCACTCGCGCGTGAGATCCGAGACCGCGCTGGTGGTGAATTCGTAGGCAGCCGGCGCCTCACCCCATAGCAGGAGCCCGAGCCGGTCGGCCCAGTAGAGGAAACGCGGGTCCTCGGCCTTCTGGTGGATCCGGGCGGTGTTGAACCCCATGTCCAGGATGAGCTGCACCTCGGCGCGCAATGCCTCGGTGCTCGGCGCCGCGAGGTGGGATTCGGGCCAGAACCCCTGCTCGAGCACGGCTCGGACGAAGAACGGCCTGTCGTTCATGAGGAAGCGTCCTGCCGTCACGCCGACCGTACGCAGACCGAGGTACGAGGCGACGGTGTCCACGGACTCCCCGTCGGTGACGGTGACCTTCGCGTCGATCAGTCGCGGGTTCTCCGGAGACCAGGTCAGCTTCTCGTAGTGCTGGCCGTTGCGCTGGTCGCGCAGGGGGATGTCGAAGATGGGGGCGCCGGAGGAGACGGCCTGCATGGACAGGCGTGCGAGGAGGGTTGCGTCGTAGCTCAGCTCGACGTCGACGGTCGCGTGCGGTGTGAGCGGCCGGTTGAGGAGCAGCTCGAGTTCCACGCTGTCGGTGCCGCGCGTGGGTCGCCAGGTCAGTTCGGTGATGTGCGTCGACGCGGCCTGCTCGATCCACACCGGCTGCCAGATCCCGGTCGTGCGGCGATACCAGATCTCGTGCGGCTCGGGGAGCCACTCCTGCTTGCCCCGCGGCTGCCCCACGTCGAGGGGGCGATCGACGGCGCGCACGACGAGGAGGTCGTCGCCGTGTCCCGTGAGGTAGTCGGTGATGTCGGCGGAGAAGGGGGAGTGGCCGCCCGCGTGCGTGGCGACCTGGCTGCCGTTCAGCCAGACCGTAGCGGCGTAGTCGACGGCGCCGAAGTGGAGGAGAATCCTCGCGCCGCTGTCACCGCGGTCGGTCTCCGTCGCGGTCAGAACCCGCGAGTACCAGATGACCGGGTGGTACGAAGGGTCGGCGATGCCCGAGGCGGGCGACTCCGGCGGATACGGCACGACGATCGTCCGATCGAAGTCGCCGGTGCGGAACCACCCCTCGGCAGATCCGATCTCTGAGTCGTCGTAGGCGAACCGCCACTCGCCGTCGAGGCTGTGCCACACCGGCCTGCGCAACTGCGGGCGCGGGTACGAGCCGATGTGGTCGGATGCGGATGACGTCATTGGGTCCATGCGGACACTGTGGCGTACTTTTTCTAGCGCTGCAAATTTACATCGCGGTACTGCCGCGTACCACGAGGTCGAATCCGACGAGCGTGTGACGTCCCTCGCCGCGTTCTCCGCCCATGCGGTCGCGCAGGAAGGAGAACGCGGTCTGGACGAGCGTGGCCTTGTCGGGCCGGATCGTGGTGAGTGCGGGAGCGGTGAACTGGGTCATCAGGATGTCGTCCCAGCCGATGACGGCGACGTCGTCGGGCACGATGTGGCCGGCGGTCCGGAGCGCCTTCATCGCGCCGATCGCCGAGAGGTCGTCGAAGCACACGAGACCGTCGAACCGCGTCCCCGCCTTGAGGGCGTCGCTGACGGCCGCTTCGGCGGCGAACGCCCCGAACTGCGTCATCGGGATCAGGAGATCGTCGCTCCGGACGGCGTCCGACTCCTCGAGCGCCGCGCGGTAGCCCTGCAGGCGAAGTGTCGCGGTCGTGTGCCCCGTGCGGTGGTTGCGGCCCAGGAACGCCACGCGCGTCCGCCCCGACTGCAGCAGATGGAAGGTCGCCGTGCGGGCCGCGGCGATGTTGTCCACCATCACGTGGTCGACCGTGGGCGGAGCGGGCATCTCGCCCAGTAGGACGAGCGGGGTCGTGCCTCGCAAGTCCTCGATGGCGTCGGCGTCCAGGAACGTCGGCTGGAAGACGAGGCCGTCGATGAGGCCCTGCTCGCGGCCGCGGAGGACGGCGCGTTCCTCCTCGAGACCGCCGGTGGTCTGCTCGATCAGCAGACGGTAGTCGAATCCGTCCACCTCGGTCGACATGAGCGCGGCCAGCTCGGCTAAGTAGGTGGCCTCG
>NZ_CAKKMM010000103.1:0-11884 GCF_918698205.1 Microbacterium sp. Bi128
GACCCGGACGGTCTCGCCGGGCGACACGGTGTACTCGACGCCGCGGACGGCGAACTCCACCGGCTCCCCGTCGTGCCCGGCCCGCAGGGTGAGCGCGGTGGCGGTGAGCGTGATGTTCAGGCGCGTCCCGTGCCAGTGCAGCACGTACGACAGCTCGGGCCAGTCGACCGGGAGCCGCGGGTCGAACGTCAGTCGACCGAAGTGGTCGCGCATGCCGCCGAAGCCGCTGACGAGCGCCGTCCACACGCCGCCGGCGGAGGCCACGTGTACACCGTCGGCGGCGTTGTGGTGCAGGTCGCCGAGGTCGACGAACGCCGCCTGCCGGAAGTACTCCAGCGCGAGGTCCTGGTAGCCCACCTCGGCGGCCAGGATCGACTGCACGACCGCCGACAGCGTCGAGTCGCCGGTGGTCAGCGGGTCGTAGTACTCGAAGTCGGCGAGCTTTTCGGCATCCGTGAAGTGATTGCCCTGCAGGAACAGCGCGAGCACAACGTCGGCCTGCTTGAGCACCTGGTACCGGTAGATGACCAGCGGGTGGAAGTGCAGCAGCAGGGGGCGCTGGTCGGGCGGGGTGTTCTCGAGGTCCCAGATCTCGCGCTCGAGGAACACCGCGTCCTGCGGATGGATGCCGAGCGCCGGGCTGAACGGGATGTGCATCGCCTCGGCCGCCATGTCCCAGCGATCGGGCTCCGACGGGTCGAGGTTCATGCGGTCGGCCATGCGGCCGTAGGCCTCGGGGTCGTTCTCGGCGAGGTCGCGCACCGTCCGCGCCGCGAAGCGCAGGTTGAACCGCGCCATGACGTTGGTGAAGAGGTTGTCGTTGACGACGGTGGTGTACTCGTCGGGCCCGGTGACGCCGTGGATGTGGAACGAGTCCGGCTCGCCGTCGGCGCCGTCGCTCGAGCGCCAGAAGCCGAGGGTCGACCACAGTCGTGCCGTGTCGACGGCGATGTCGACGCCCTCGCGGGCGAGGAACTCCTCGTCACCGGTCGCGCGGACGTACTTCGCCAGTGCGAAGGCCACGTCGGCGTTGATGTGGTACTGCGCGGTGCCGGCGGCGTAGTACGCCGAGGCCTCTTCGCCGTTGATCGTGCGCCACGGGAAGAGGGCACCGGCCTCGTTGAGCTGGTGGGCGCGCTTGCGGGCCGCGGGGAGCATAAGGTGCCGCATGCGGAGCGCGTTCCGCGCCCACTGCGGCGTCGTGTACGCCAGGAACGGCAGCACGTACACCTCGGTGTCCCAGAAATAGTGACCGCTGTACCCCGACCCGGTGACGCCCTTCGCGGGGACTCCGTGTCCGTCGGCGCGCGCGGCGGCCTGGGCGAGCTGGAACAGGCACCAGCGGGTCGCCTGCTGTAGGTCGGCGTGACCGCCGATGCGCACGTCGGAGCGGTCCCAGAACGCGGCGAACCAGTCGATCTGGCGTTCGACGAGGCCGTCGACGCCGATCTCGCGGGCACGGTCGAGGGTGCGGCGGCACCGGTCGACGAGTTCGCCCGCGGGCACACCGCGCGAGGTGTGGTAGCTCACGAGCTTCGTGATCGTCGTGGGAACCCCGGCCCGGGCGTGCACGCGGTACACGGTCTTGGCGAGGTCGGGCTCGACGAGCTGCCGGACCGTGTAGTCGTTGTCGGTCTCGATCGCGTGCTCGGCGATGACGGCGAGCGTCATCCCCGATTCGGTGACCTCGTACGACAGGGCCGAACGGTCGCCGTCCTGCCAGTAGTCGCGCGGCTGCAGCACACGGTCGGTGAGCTTCTCGGTCTTCCGCGGGTCGAAGCCGGACTGCCGGGATGCCATCGGCGAACCGCCATAGATGCCCTCGCCGTCCTGACGGTTCAGCAGCTGGCTGTTCACCGCGACCGGGGCGTCGGCGTTCAGCACCGTCACGGTCAAGCGGAGCACGGCGAGGTGCTTCTCCTCGAAGGAGACGAACCGCTCGTCCTCGATGCGCACCTCCTTACCCGAGGGCGTCACCCACAGCAGCGTGCGTCGGAGGATCCCCTGGCGCAGGTCGAGCACGCGCTCGTAGTCGCGCACGTCGGCGATGTCGAGCGAGAGCGGCTCGTCGTCGACGTAGACCCGGAGGACCTTGGCATCCGGGGCGTTGATGATCGTCTGCCCCACCTCGGCGAAGCCGTACGCCTGCTCGGCGTGGCGGATGGGGAACGTCTCGTGGAACCCGTTGATGAACGTGCCCTGCTCGTGCGCGAAGCGCCCCTCGATCGAGTTGCCGCGCAACCCCAGATAGCCGTTGCCGACCGCGAAGAGGGTCTCGGTGACACCGGTGTCGTCGACCGAGAACTCGGTCTCGACGAGACGCCATTCGTCGACGGGGAAACGATCGCGATCGATCATCGGGGGCATGCCTTCCGGTGCCGGGGTTCGGGTCAGTCGCGCGAGGCGACGGCTCAGTCTACGAACGCCTGGAGGTCGTCGACGACCACGTCGGCCCCGGCGGCCGAGAGCTGGTCGGCCCCCACCCCGCGATCGACGCCCACGACCAGAGCGAAACCCGCCGAGGAGGCCGAAGTCACGCCGCTGAGGGCGTCCTCGACGGCCGCCGAGCGCGCCGGGTCGACGCCGAGCATCTTCGCCGCCTCGGCGAACACGTCGGGCGCGGGCTTGGACGCGAGGTGATCGCGTTCGGCGACGACGCCGTCCATCACCACGGGGAAACGCTCGCGGATGCCGGCGGCCTCGAGCACCTCGACGGCGTTCTTCGAGCTGGACACCACCGCGATCGGGGTGCCGGCCTCGTCCAGGACGTCCAGCAGCGCGATCGAGCCGGGGTAGGGCGCGATGCCCTCGGCCCGCAGGATGCGCGAGAACACGATGTTCTTGCGGTTGCCGACGCCGCAGACGGTGTCGCTCGACGGGTCGTCGGAGGGGTCGCCCCACGGCACTTCGACGTCACGGCTGCGCAAGAGGCTCGCGACACCGTCGTAGCGCTTCTTGCCGTCGACGTAGTCGAAGTAGTCGCGATCGGTGTACGCCGGCTCGATGCCCCACGCCGCGAACAGCTCGTCGAACATCTCTTTCCACGCCCGCATGTGGACTTCCGCGGTGGGCGTGAGCACCCCGTCGAGGTCGAACAGCACGGCGTCGTACGACGTCAGGTCGGGCAGGTCACGGCTCTCGGTCACGGCGGGCTCCAGATCGCAGGGCGGGACGTGCAAGCGCGACGGGGACGTCGCTGTCTCAGCGTACCGGCGAGGCGGCCCCGCGGTCTCAGCGGGACCCGGACGCGAGGGCCCGTCCGCCGATCCACACGCGGGACGGATGCCACGTGCCATCCCACCACACGAGGTCGGCGAGAGCGCCCTCGGCGACGTGACCGATGTCGGTGCGGCCGAGCGATCGGGCGGCGTTCTCGGTGCACGCGGCGAGCACGGCGGCCGGGTCCAGGCCCGCCGCGATCATGCGGCGCACACCCTCGTCGAGCACGACGCCGGCCCCGGCGATCGTGCCGTCGGGGCGCCGACCGAGGCCCGTGTCGTCGTTCGCGACGGGTTGCCCGCCGAAGTCGTACCACTCGCCCGGGGCGAGACCGGCGGTCACGATCGCGTCGCTCACGCCGATCGCGCGACGGCCGGCCGCCGCCAACACGAGCGACACGACGTGGGGGTCGAGGTGCCGGCCGTCGATGATCGTGCCCACGAAGAAGCGGTCGTCGACGAGCACCGCTCCGGGCACGCCGGGCTCGCGCGCGATCAGGGGCCGTTGGGCGTTGAAGACGTGCGTGGTCATGGTCGCCCCGGCGTCGCCCGCCGCGTGGACCTGCGCGGCGGTGGCGTCGCTGTGCCCGACGGCGACGACGACCCCCTCTCGGGTGAGACGCCGGACAGCCTCGAGCGCACCGGGGAGTTCGGGGGCGAGCGTGACGGTCCGCAGCGCGCGGTGCGCGCCGGGATCCGACACCAGCGCGTCGATGTGGTCGGACGTCGGTGCGAGCAGCCACTCGGCGTGGTGCGCTCCCGCCCGGGCCGGTGAGAGGAACGGTCCTTCCGCGTGCGCCCCGAGGACCCGGGCGACCGGTTCGTCGGCGAAGGCGTCGCGCGCGCGACCGATCCGCGCCAGGGATGCCACCAATTCGGGCAGCGGCGCCGTGATCACCGTGGGTTGCACCCCCGTGATGCCGTGCGCCGCCAGTCCCGCGAGCAACGTCCGCCACACGGCACCGTCGGCGGCGGCGACATCCACCCCGAACGCGCCGTTGACCTGCAGATCGAGCAGCCCCGCACTGAGCATGCCGTCGGCGAGATCGACGTCGACGACGTCGTCGTCTCGTGCGGGACGCACCGTCCGGATCCGCGCGCCCGCGAGCTCCAGCACGACGGGCCCCACCACCGCTCCGCCGATGAGGGCCCGGGCGGCGCGCAGGCGGGTCACGGCCGTGGGCTCAGGACGCGACCGACAGGGTCTGTCGAGCGATCTCGAGCTCTTCGTTCGTCGGCACCACGAGCACCTCGACGCGCGAGGCGTCCGACGAGATGCGACGGATGCCGCGCCCCCGCGTCTCGTTGCGCTCGGCGTCGAGCTCGACCCCGGCGAAGCCCAGGGTGGCCATGGCCTCGGCGCGCACGCGCGCGGCGTTCTCGCCGACGCCCGCGGTGAAGGAGATGACGTCGACGCCGCCGAGTTGGGCGAGATAGGCCCCGGCGTACGCGCGCAGCCGGTGGACGTAGACGTCGAACGCGAGCTGGGCGTCGGGGTCGCCCGCGTCGCAGCGCGCGGTGAGGTCGCGCATGTCGGACACCCCGGCGAGACCCTGGAGCCCGGACCGCTTGTTGAGCAGGGTGTCGAGATCGGCGATCGACAGGTCGGCACGGCGGGCGAGCTGGAACAGCACCGCCGGGTCGAGGTCACCGGAGCGCGTGCCCATCACGAGGCCTTCGAGCGGGGTGAGGCCCATCGACGTCTCGACGGACCGGCCGCCCTCGATGGCGGTGACGGACGCGCCGTTGCCGAGGTGGAACACGATCTGACGGAGTTCGGCCAGGGGCCGTCCCACGAACTGCGCGGCGGACTCGCTGACGAACTTGTGGCTCGTGCCGTGGAATCCGTACCGGCGGATGCGGTGCGCCTCGGCGAGTTCGCGATCGATCGCGTACGTGTACGCCGCCGGGGCGAGCGACTGGTGGAACGCGGTGTCGAAGACGGCCACGTGCGGAACCGCGGGGAAGGCCTTCTTCGCCGCGACGATCCCGGCGAGGTTCGCGGGGTTGTGGAGCGGGGCCAGCACCGACAGCTCGTCGATGTTGATCTCGACGAGCGGTGTCACCAGCGTCGGCTCGAAGAAGCGCGCCCCGCCGTGCACGACGCGGTGCCCGACCGCCACCGGCGCACGCTCTTCGAGCGAGGGGCCGTGCAGGGCGAAGGCCTCGAGCATGACGGCGAACCCCGCGGTGTGGTCGGGGATCTCGCGCTCGATGGTGGACGTGGCATCCGTCACCGTCGGCGCAGGGCCGTCGGCGGGAGCGAGGGATGCCGCGGTGACGGTGTGGGTCGCGACGCCCGTGCCCTCGCCGATGCGCTCGACCAGCCCCGAGGCGAGGACGCGCTCGTGCTCCATGTCGAGCAGCTGGTACTTGAACGACGACGAACCGCTGTTGACGACCAGCACGACGCTCACGCGGGGCTCCCCTGGGCTTGGATCGCGGTGATCGCGATCGTGTTGACGATGTCGCCGACCAGTGCGCCGCGCGACAGGTCGTTGATCGGCTTGTTCAGGCCCTGCAGGACCGGGCCGATCGCGACCGCACCGGCCGAGCGCTGCACGGCCTTGTAGGTGTTGTTGCCGGTGTTCAGGTCGGGGAAGACGAAGACGGTCGCACGCCCCGCGACCTCGGAGCCGGGCATCTTGGCCTGGGCCACGGCGGCGTCGGCTGCCGCGTCGTACTGGATGGGCCCCTCGACCAGCAGCTCGGGCGCGCGCTCGCGCACGAGCGCCGTGGCCGCGCGCACCTTCTCGACGTCGGCGCCGGTGCCCGACTCCCCCGTCGAGTACGACAGCATCGCGACGCGCGGTTCGATGCCGAACTGCGCCGCGGTCGCCGCCGACGACACCGCGATGTCGGCGAGCTGCTCGCTCGTGGGGTCGGGGATGACGGCGCAATCGCCGTAGACCAGCACGCGGTCGGCCAACGCCATGAGGAACACGCTCGAGACGACCGAGACACCGGGCGCGGTCTTGATGATCTCGAACGCGGGGCGGATCGTGTGGGCCGTGGTGTGCGCGGCGCCAGAGACCATGCCGTCGGCCAGGCCCAGGTGCACCATGAGCGTGCCGAAGTACGACACGTCGGTGACGGTGTCGGCCGCCTGCGCGTACGTGACGCCCTTGTGGGCGCGCAGGCGCGCGTACTCGGTGGCGAACTTGTCGACGTGGACCGCGTCGAAGGGGCTCAGCACCTCGGCGTCGCGGATGTCGATGCCGAGCTCGATCGCGCGGCCGCGCACCTCGATCGGCTCGCCGAGGATCGTCAGGTCGGCGATGCCGCGCGAGAGCACGGTGGCCGCGGCCCGCAGCACGCGGTCGTCGGTGCCCTCGGGCAGCACGATGCGGCGCTTGTCGGCGCGCGCGCGATCGACGAGGCCGTACTCGAACATCAGCGGGGTCACGACGCTCGGGCGGGAGACGCCCAGCTCGCGGGTGAGGAGCTCGGTGTCGACGTGGCGCTCGAACATCGCCAGCGCCGTGTCGTAGCGGCGCTGCGAATCGGCGGCCAGGCGTCCGCGCGTGTTCATGATCCGCACCGCGGTGTCGTAGGTGCCCAGATCGGTGGCGATGATCGGCAGCGACGAACCGAGGCCGTCGATGAGGCGCACGATCGCGTCAGGCAGCTCGAACCCGCCGTTGAGCACGACGCCGGCGAGCGAGGGGAACGTCCCCGACGAGTGCGCCAGGAGCGCCGCCAGCAGCACCTCGGTGCGGTCGGCGGGGATGACGATGACCGCGGACTCCATCAGGCGCGGCAGGACGTTGACCATCGACATGCCGGCCACCACCACGCCGAGCACCTCGCGGGTGAGCAGCTCGGGGTCGCCCTTGATGAGCTCGCCCTCGACCGAGCGCAGCACTCCGCGCATCGACGGCGCGATGAGGAAGCGGTCCTCGGGGAGTGCCCACACCGGCACCGTCCGGCTGCGCGGTGCGCCGGCCGTGTCGACGACGTGCCGCACCGAGGACACGACTTCGTCGAGCAGGTCGGGATCGGCACGGTTGACGATCGCGGCGAACACCTCGGCACGCTCGTGCAGCAGCTCGGGAAGAGCGAGCGCCGCGATCTGCCCGACCTCCTGCGGGGTGCGGGCGACCGACAGTCCCAGCGTCTCACCCTGTCCCTGTTGCGCGCGGCCGCCGAGGACGAGGAGCACCGGCGCCCCGAGGTTGGCCGCGATGCGGGCGTTGTAGGCGAGCTCGGCGGGACTGCCGACGTCGGTGTAGTCGCTGCCGATCACCACGACCGCGTCGCACTGGGCCTCGACCGCCTTGTACCGCTCGACGATGCGTCCGAGCGCGGCGTCGGCGTCGTCGCGCACGTCGTCGTACGTGACGCCCACGCACTCGTCGTAGGCGAGATCGACGCCGTCGTGGTCGAGCAGCATCTCGAGCACGTAGTCGCGCTCGGCGGTCGAGCGCGCGATGGGCCGGAAGATGCCGACGCGCGGGGTGACGCGACTCAGGGCGTCGAGGACACCCAGAGCCACCGTGGATTTGCCCGAATGACCCTCGGCCGACGTGATGTAGATGCTCTGCGCCACGGGCTCCACCCTATGCGGGGGAGGTGACATCACGCGGGGGTTGCCTCGCTATCGAGCGATGTCGAGCGGTCCCGGGGCGGGCGGAACGGGCAGCAATCGAGCGCCCGCCCGACGCAGGGCCCCGGCGCGAGGATCGCCGCGGTCGAGATCGGCGATGATCCCGGAGACGCCCGTGAGCGGCAGGATGCCGAAGCGCGAGGCCGCACCCAGCTTCTCTTCACTCGCGAGGACGAACGTCTCGGCCGCCCGCTCGGCGAGGGCACGCTTCATCGCCGCTTCTTCGGCATCCCCCGTCGTCAGCCCCGCCTCGCCGTGCACGCCCGTGACGCCCAGGAAGAAGACGTCGGCGCTGACCCGCTGCGCGGCTTCCACCGCGGCGGCACCGCACGCCACCGCCGAGTGCTTGAACACGCGCCCGCCGATGACGATGACCTCCGCGTCGTGGTCCAGGAGCGCGGCGGCGATGGTCGGCGAATGCGTGATGATCGTCCCGGCGAACGCCCGCGGCAGGGCATGGACCATCGCGAGCGTCGTGGTGCCGCCGTCGAGCAGCACCGTGGAACCGGGCTCGATCAGGGCCACGGCGGCGTCCGCCACGCGCGCCTTGCTCTCGCGAGCGACCTCCTGGCGCACCGAGTAGTCGGCGACCGCGGGCGAGGCCGGCAGAGCACCGCCGTAGACACGCACGGCGAGGCCCGCGGCATCCAGTTCCCGCAGGTCGCGGCGAATGCTGTCCTCGGACAGGCCGAGTTCGACCGCAACATCCTTGACCACGAGGCGCCCGTCGCGCCGCAACCTCTCGAGCAGGACGCCCTTGCGCGCAGCAGCCAGCACCATGTTCACATTGTTGCACGTTTCTGCACTATCGTTCCGGCTATGAGCCGCCCCCTCCTGATTCTGATCGCCGGACCGTACGCGTCGGGTACCGACGGCGACCCCGCCCGCATGGCCGCGAACCTGCGCCGTCTGGAGGAGGCGGCGTGGCCGATCTTCCGCGCCGGGCACGTCCCGATGATCGGCGAGTGGGTCGCGCTGCCCGTCCTCGCGAACGCGGGGGCGTCGGGGCCGAACGACGCGCTCGCCTCCGAGGTGCTCTATCCGACCGCGGAGCGCCTGCTGCAGCACTGCGACGCCGTCCTCCGCCTTCCCGGCGCCTCGCGCGGCGCGGACCGCGACGTGGAGATCGCGCGAGAACGCGGCATCCCGGTGTACGCCTCGATCGAGGAGATCCCGACCGCATGAACGACGCACGCTCCGGCACCACCGTCCCCGACCACCGCGGCCGCACGGGCCTGCACCTCACCGGACGCGACCTGGATCGCAACCCCCGCGTGGAGGTGACCGACGTCGAACTGCTCGCCGCCGGCTGGCACGTCCTGCGCGCGACGACCTTCCGGTACCGGGGCGACGACGGCGAGTGGTCGACCCAGAAGCGCGAGACGTACGACCGCGGCAACGGCGCGACGATCCTGCTCTACGACCCCGACCGGCGCACGGTGCTGCTCACGCGGCAGTTCCGCTACCCGGTCTACGTCAACGACCACCCCGACGGGATGCTCATCGAGACCGCGGCGGGACTCCTCGACGACGACGACCCGATCACCGCCATTCGCCGCGAGGCCGAGGAGGAGACGGGGGTCGTCATCACCGAGGTGCAACCGGTGTTCGAGGTGTATATGAGCCCCGGATCGGTCACGGAGCGGTTGCACTTCTTCGCCGCCGCCTACGACGGGGCGTCGCGCGAGGGCGACCGCGGAGGCCTGGTCGAGGAGGGCGAGGAAATCGAGATCCTCGAGTACGACATCGACGCGGCGCTGCAGATGGTCCGCGACGGCGAGATCCAGGATGCCAAGACGATCATGCTGCTGCAGTGGGCGGTGATCGACGGGCCGTTCGCGCGCCGCTGAGGGCGAGGCATCCGGATCCGCGGGCAAAAAAAAGACTCTCCGCGCACCCGGTAGAGCCTGGTTACCCTTGCTACGTTTCCGTCCTGGGGGAGTTGGCCGGGATGCCGCCGCGCGGAGAGCCGACACGAGTCTACCCGACCGGCGGGCCGGCGCACGCCCCGGGCCGACGCGCGGGGCTCAGTCCGGGAACGCCACGCGCCTCAGCAGCGTCGTGAGCTGTCGCCGCTCCCCGTCGTCGAGGCCGGCGTGCAGCTCACGCTCGGCCGCGAGGATCGCGGGGCGGGCCTCATCCAGCAGCGCGCGGCCCGGCGCGGTGATCACGACGACGTTGGCGCGGCGGTCGCGCGGGTCGGGCTCGCGCGTGACGAGACCGCGCCGCTGGAGGTCGTCCACGAGCGCGACGACCTGGCTCGGATCCAACCGCAGATGATCGGAGACCTCGCGCTGCGAGGGACGCGTTTCGCCCGCGGCGAGCGCGAGCACCGAGTACGAGCGCACCCGCAGACCGAGGGGCGCGAGCGCGGTGTTGCCTGCCGCGATGGAGAGGGCGTTCGCGCGCGCCATGAGGAAGCTGAGTTCGTCGTCGAGGCGGACGGGCGCATCGGGGGCGGGCGTCGAGGTCACTCCCCGATGGTAGCGAACTCAATGATTGACATTTTCAATCTTTGAGTTTAGAACTGGTCTCGACGGAAGGATCCCCATGACCAGCGCACCCCTCCTCGACGGCAAAGTCGCCGTCGTCACCGGCTCGGGCCGCGGCCTCGGCCTCGCCTACGCTCGCGAACTCGCCCGCCACGGCGCCGCCGTCGTGATCAACGACGTCGACGCGGCGACCGCGGCGGAGGCCGTCGCCACGATCGAGTCCGACGGGGGCCGCGCGGTCGCGGTCGTCGCGCCCGTCGGACCCACCGCTACGGCCCAGCAGCTCGTCCGTACCGCCGTCGACACCTTCGGCGGTCTGGACATCCTCGTCACCAACGCCGGGGTCCTGCGTGACACCGTGCTGTGGAAGATGAGCGACGACGACTTCGACACCGTGATCGGGGTGCACCTGCGCGGTACCTTCACGTGCGTGCGCGAAGCGGCGGGGTGGATGCGCGAGCACGGCGTCGCCGGGCGGATCATCTGCATCGGCTCCCCCACCGGTCAGCGCGGCAACTTCGGCCAGACCAACTACGCCGCCGCCAAGGCCGGCATCGTCGGCATGGTGCGCACCTGGGCCCTCGAACTGAAGCGCGCCGGGATCACGGCGAACGCGGTCATCCCCGTCGCCGCCACCGCCATGACCGCGACGGTCCCCTACTTCGCCGCCGCCGTCGAGGCCGACGCCGCCGGGGAGCCCATGCCCGCCTTCTTCCGCCACGACCTCGGCTTCGGCACGTCCGACGACGTCGCGGGGCTGATCGCCTACCTCGCCTCGGATGCCGCCGGCGCGGTGACCGGCCAAGCGATCGGTGTCGGCGGCGATCGTCTGCAGCTGTGGACGCACCCCGAGCCGGCCGCCACCGCCTACCGCGACGGCGGCTGGACCGCCGAGGCCCTCACCGCGGGCTTCGCCGAGGCCGTCGGCCCCCTGCAGGGCGTCGGGGAGAGCTTCCCGCCGCTCCCCGACGACCTGCGCCGCGACCCCGCGCGGTGACCGGCGTGACCCGTTACGAGTCCGCCATCGACGTCGCGGCGCTGACCGCGATCGACATGCACGTGCACATCGAGGTCGACGGCCACGCCCATGCGTCGCTGCCCGACGACCTCGCCGAGGCGGCCAGCCGCTACTTCTCGACCGACGGCCCGCGCCCCGACCTCGACAGCATCGCCGCGTACTACCGCGAGCGGCGGATGGCGGCGGTGGTGTTCACCGTCGACGCCGAGACGCAGCTGAGGCACCCGCCGATCTCGAGCGCCGAGGTCGCCGCGGGCGCGGCACGTCACCCCGACGTGCTGATCCCCTTCGGATCCGTCGATCCGCGCCGTCCCGACGCCGTCGACCGCGCGCGGCGCCTGATCGACGAGAGCGGGGTGCGCGGATTCAAGTTCCACCCCACCGTGCAGGGCTTCGACCCGAGCGACGAGGCGCACTACCCGCTCTACGCCGAGCTCGAGGCCGCGGGGGTGGTGGCTCTCTTCCACACCGGCCAGACCGGGATCGGAGCCGGGATGCCGGGGGGCCGGGGGCTGCGCCTGGCACTGTCGAACCCGATGCTGCTCGACCC
>NZ_CAKKMM010000104.1:0-11795 GCF_918698205.1 Microbacterium sp. Bi128
TGGATCGACCGGGCCCGGTTGCGGTACTTCGCCACCGAATCCCCCGTGTAGCGAAGATTGTGAATCTCCACCCCATAGTGGTTGAACTGACGCTTCACCACCGGCAGCAGCTCCAACAGCACATTCCGGTCCGTCGGCATCCGCAGCGAACCCGCGACAGCGAGCCCCTGGTCATACTTCTGCGCCGGACTCAACTTCACACCCGGGAGGCTGGGATCGGCGAGCGACTCATGCGGGCGGAGGTGATAGACCGTCGCGATCCACTCGCGGATGATCTGCTCCAACTGCGGAACCGTATACACCGCCTCACCCTCAACATCGTCCCCACGACCCGACACGTCCGCACCCTTGTAGCCGGGGAGCTCCTGCAGGAGAGAGTCGAGAGTGCGAAAGAAGCGCTCCACCGGGCTCTTGTCGGTGGGCTGGTAGATACGGGCTGGCTGGATTGATATGCCCAGTCGGGCGCACGCGGTGGTGACATGCTCGGAGAGGAAAGGGCGACCGTGGTCCACGACGATCGTCTCGGGCAAGATGCCGGCGCGTGTGAAACGGGCGACATCGGTTCGGGTGGGGTCGACGAGCACCGTGTCAGGCACGCCGTGATACGGGACACGAGCGGCGGTATCCCAACTGCCCGGTAGGTCGAACGGCAGCATCGCTTCGACGAGAACACCGGACACGTCGATGGACTTGGTCGATCCTGGCGTCAAGCGCAGCCCGAGAATGCACCGTGAGTAGAGATCGATCGCGACCGTGAGGTCCGCGCAGACCCACTTGCCCGTCACCGGAGCGACGGCGAACACATTCAGTGGGGTGGTGTCAAGAAGTACGAACTCACCGGGACGTGACGCGGTCAACCGTCCGTAGGGAGCGGCGGGCCGGTTCGCGATCGATCTCTTTGCCTTCGTGGAACCCGCGAAAGTGCCTCGTCCGCGGGTGAGCTCGTCCAAGCCCCGGTATGCGCTGGCGGTGGACGGGAATGTGACGACGTCGGGGCCGTGAAGTCTCTCGATGCGTGCGCGGATCCGGGCGAGGATGATCTTCTTCTGCACCTTGGACTGATCGTCCTGCTCATCGAGTATCGTTCGCGCGGCGTCAACCCACCGCGGGTCGAAGTTTGTCAGTGCCGCACCCGTCCGTGACATCCGGGTATCGATGAGACCCGCTTCCCCGGTGTCTCGATACCGGGAGACCCATCGCTCCAGGGTCCGTAGGCCTATGTCGAGCTCTTTGGCCTTGGCCTTCTGTCGCTCTCGGAGCGGCCGTTGCGGGTGGTACTCCAGTCGTGGCTCGCCCTCTCGGGCGACCTCACGACTGCCCGACCGGTATCCCGTGAGCACCTCACGGACGTGATCCGCCCGATGGTGAGCACCCGCCTGAGCGGACTGGGTTGCGTCCGACCAGACAAGCATCAAAGGTTGCGTCTGCTCGTCGTCGCCCACCCTGCCTGGCACGTGCACTCTGCCGCCTTCCGACTCCGGTTGCAGCACATCGATCATGCGGAGACGGCGAGTGCGCCCATCCGCGGTGCGGACGATGACGGCGCCATCACCGATCTCCGCGACCGTGCACATCTTTCCGTCGTAGGCAATCTGGGCCCCCGGGCTGACCTTCCAGGTGTTCTTCATCGGACGCGTTTCCCTTCTCGTTGATCTGCGGGTGTGTGGATCGTCGCGCTCGACACTCATGTCTCCAGGAGGCTGGTGATGTCGAGCACGCGGGTGAGGTCCGTGTGCAGGCGCCGCGTCCACATCAGGTGCAACACAACGGACCGAGCCAATCGCGGATCGGCAGTGATCGCCGTGACAGCTCGCACCGCTTCGCCGAATGTGACCGGAGTGGATAGCAACTCTGCTGCGCCATCGACTTCGGACTCGAGGAACTGGAAGCGCCGCCTATACCCGGCGAGGAACCGCACGTTCGCCAGCACGACAGGATCGGGCTCGGATTGCACCCGGTACTCCCAGCCGTGCCCCTCGATCACGCGCCGCGACCATCCCAGAGAATCGCGCACTTTCGGGCGTGACAACTTCTCAGCCGGCTTCACATCAACCACGCACCCCGACTCATCGGCGTGGACGAACAGGTAATCCGGGACGTGCTTGCGGCGCGTGCCGCGATCATCGCCGTCGAGCAGAAACGGCTGCGAGAGGATCCACACCACCCGCGGGTCGAAGTCGGCCAGCAGCAGGTTCACATACTCCAACCGCGACTCGTACCCCACCGGGGCCTCCATCGTCGCCGACCAGTACGAGCCGGAGAAGTGTCGCTGCTTGCGGTACCAACGAAACTCCCGCCACGGCACCGCGGTATCGAACTGACGAAGACGAACATCATTCAAGGCGATGACATCGACGTGATCGTCTGACCTGCGAATCTGAACCGTCGACGCCAGCCCGGTCACAGCCCCGACGCTCCCTGGTACGACAACGGAAACGAACCAGCCCCTGCGGTCCGGCGGTTTGTGAACATGTCGCCATCATGGGCGCCCACACACGCGTGCATCCATGCACGAAACCACCACGAATACGTAACACACGTCATACCGAGTTGCTCTTGCGAATCGGTCAATTACGTACTACGTGACGTACGTTCTAGTGAATGTCACATTCACTGTACTCTCGAAACGACCAGAATCAAGTTGTGTACGTCAGATAGACAACACCGGGAAGGAAGTCGCCTCGGAATCACCTCGCGCACGTGCCGGACGTCGGTGACGTATGCGAAACTCGGGGCATGACGATAGTGGAGCCGATCGCACCAGCGGAGTCGCGGCTGTTCTTCGGCAACAGCTACATGAACGCTGTCGTCATAGAGATCGCCGCCCTCGAAGGCGACACCTTCTCTCCCAAGCAGATCGTCGAAGCGACTGGACTGTTGGGGAGCATCGTCCACCCACTGATCCACAAGCTCCGCGACGCACACTTCCTTGAGTTCGTCGGACGCGTGCCCGGAGAGCGGACCCTGCTCTACCGGATCCGTGACAACTACTGGTGGGAAGCCGCGCGACGCTACGCCGCCGACCGGGAAGCCGCATCGGCCGAGCGCACGGCTTCCTAACTGCCTGGGGACTGCAGCGGAACGTAATAGGCATCCAGATCGATTGCTAGAGCTGTTCCCAGCCGGGAAAGTGCGCGATACAGACGCGTCGCGAACCAGATCAGTTCCTGTCCTCCTGGGGAGTACGCGACCCCGTCAGTCTGATCGAAGGCGCCTCCTCGGACAGCAATGCCGAGATCGAGCCCCGTGGGCTGAGGCTCGGTGATCGAGCCCACAGCTGCAGCACCGCGGATATCTCCCCAATCAAGATCCGTGCTGAGAAAGACACCCAGGATCGGCTTGGCTTCCGGATCCTGAGCTGGATACGTACCGCCTGCATGCCGGATCTCCGCTGAGGTGCGGTGAAGTCGGCGAACGCTGGCGACCTTGTCCCGGGCGTAGTCGAGGTTCTCCTTGTTCATTCTGGGCTTCACCTCACAAACGGCGTACAAGCTCTCGACCGGCACGAAGCGGACGTCGCCCTGCTCGAAAAAAAGGGGCGAGTACTGTCGATCGAAGATCGCAATGTCGATCTGTCCGCTCTGTTGCCCGAGGGAGTCGATTGCGAAGATTGGCCCGACCCCGTATCGCTGGGGAAGAAACTCCCGGAGCACGCTGACCCATTGCTCCTCGGTGGCGTCACCCTTGGTGCCGGGATGATCTGTGAACTGCGGCATGAGCCCCAGCCCTGTGAGCATGTGGTCCTGCTTCGCCGTATATGCCTTGGCAAGGTCGAACGGTTCGGACATGGGTGGTCTCGCTTTCAATGGACGCGGCTGGGAGATCGCCCGCGGGGATGGTGTCGAATGTTCGTGTTCGGACGCCACGCGCTTTGTGTAGGTCCACGACGTAGTTCTACCCGTCGCGCATAGCGGTCAGCAATGATGTGGGCAGCGGCCGGTACTGGTGAAACCTCAACTTCGATGTTGGACTTCAGTGGCTTCGCCGGGTGGCATCTGGTTCCGCGAGCCCTGATCGGTTGCTGTGAGTGCGAGCGCGGCACGGTGGAGTTCGATGCCGTCTGGCGATTGCGCGAGCACCCATACGCTCAGGTGCGGGCGGGGATTCGGTGACCCAATAAGCGCGATGAATCGATGGAAGCGAAGTTCCAAGTCGACGAGGTGGGAGATGTAGGTGTTGAGATCCAGCGGGCTGGGTTCTGGCGGACCGTTGGGATGGGTGTGCCATTCTCCGATCCATTGTGAGCGGTCGACCTTGTGGGCGCGGTCCGCGGCGAGTTGGGTGTATTCGAGGTCACGGAGGAAGTAGCCGGGTTGGTGGACGGCGTTCGGACCGGGTGCGGAGGCGGATGTAATGACGAGGGCGTTTTCGTGTCCGAAGAGTGCACCGCCGGTTTCGAGCGTGGGGTCGCTTCTCGCGATGATCGTTCTGATCGATGTGAGCGCACCCTGGGTGATACCGACGGTCCAGCTCACGGGTGGCGATGGCATGCGGGGCAGTCCGGGTAAGGGGGCGTCGCGGAGGACCAGTGCGGGTGGAGTGCTCGTCGCGCATCGAAGGGGGCGGCGTAGCCGGGTGATGGGCGGAGGGCGATGACGAGGTTGTCATCGGTGAGGGTCTGATCGACTTCACCGGCGTTTTGCAAGAGAGTCGCGACGGCGACTTTCGCTGCGATGCTCCCAACGAGGTGAAGGTCTCCACCTATTGCGGTCATCGGGTTGTGTCGGGTGCCGTCCCCGTAGCCTCGGTCCAGGCTCGGTTCGGGATCGATCATTCCGTTGTCGCGCATGTATCGACGCTGACAGTCGAGGCATCCGACCTCGGGCAGTGCACGGATGCGCAGAATCTCTCCGTATCTGCCGTCGGCGAGGACGCAGGCGAACACAATCGGTTTGCCCGCACGGCGTGCAAGGTAGTTTGCGACGCGTCGGGGTTCGACTCCGTCGACGGTGCAGATGATGATGTCGGCGGCGTCAATCAGGGGTCGGGTGATGTTGGCGTTGGCGGTGAGGTCGATGGGCCATGGGCTGATGTTGCTTTCCGGCCACTGCCTGTTCAGGGATGCCTTTAATCCATCCACTTTGGACATTCCAACGCTCGCGGCAGCGAGGACGTGCCGGGGAACGTTGTGGAAGAGGATCTTGTCAGGATCGACCAGGTCGATGTGGCCAACTCCGTAGCTTGCGAGTGCTTCGGCTGCGGCTCCTCCGATGCTGCCGGCGCCTAGCAGGAGCGCCCGCGAGGTCGAGAGGAGGCTGGTTGGCCAGAGGCTTCCAAGGGCGGTCACATGCTGGGTTCCGTCCTGGATGTCCAAAGAAATGGGGCGGACGGTGTCGTTCGAGATCGTCCACGCCGACCAGGCCGGAAGCCGTTCCCCATCGCGGATCTCCGGAGGGTCGGGACAGAAGGTCACGGCGATGTGCCATTGGCCGGGAAGCGGTGCGATCGCCTGCGGGACGAGGGTCTGGAAGGCGTCGAAGGGCATTGTCGCGTGTTGGTGGGTGAGAAGGTACGCGCAAAACGCGGCGTCCGCCGGCACTCGGTACCAGTGGCCGACGCGATTGAAGTCGGCGACCGTGAGGAAGTGGTCGGGATCCTCCGTGAGATGGACGAGGTCCGAGTCTTCGTTCGAGAGGGCGACGACTATGGCGGCCTTGTCCGGTGCGGACAGACGGCAGGTGAGATTGCCCCACGCGTACGACTTGTCGATGACCTCCATCGCTTCGGTGGGCAACAGCACCAGCCAGTTCTCGCCACTCATGCGCTGTGCTCGGTCACGCTGTCTCTTCCGCGGTCGCGGTGATCAAGTGATCGAGTTGCTCGTCGGTGACGATGCCGTTGACTGTCATGTTCGGGATCTTGCCGCGCTGAAACAGGGCGAACTCGATCATCCATCCCGACGCTTTCAGGATCAGATCGCTGGTCCGCGAGAAGAGGTCCCACTGGTCGGCATCACGGAGCAGGCAGAGGCCGCCATTGGGGAGCACGTGGTACTGGGTGAAGCTTCGCAGGGTGACGTCGGGCTGCGGTTCCAAAGGGTAGAGGATTGGTGGGACCGCGGGGAAGCCGTGCCCGTACGCGACCCGCGCGCGCAGCGGCTGGTCGACGAGGTTTGACAGCCCGGCTGGTTCGGGTCGTGTGAATGGCCATACCGGGAGTGCGCCGCTGAAGTGACCGGCACCTTCGGGCGTCCACTCGAGGGCGGGGGCCACCGAACCGATGTCGTCGATCTCCTGCGCGAGACGACCCGGGTCATCCTCCCACCAGCTGCGGAGGATCAAGGTCAGCCCTGCGGGGAATCGCGAACCGGACGCGGCCCAGTCTCTCCCGCTCCACCGGGAGGCAGTACGAGCGGGAACGCAGTCCCGAAGACGGACTGCCAGTGACGTGTCGCGGCCGGCTGATCATTGGAGGCGACGGCCCGAAGCGCCGCGACGGCGTCAGCTGCTGCATCCTCTAGGGACCTGCGCAGACCGGCCACGTCCAGACTCGGCTGGATCAACCCGGAGAGCTCCGCGGGATCTTCAACGCGCAAGGAGTGCGTCGAGGCGTTGACGAAGAAGTTCTTCAACGCCTCGGGTCGGTTGTTGCTCACCGACAGGCAGTCCAACGCGAGAACCTCCATCACGAGCGACTTGACCGTGCCGGTCACATCTTCATGCTGACGCGACCAGTACTTGAGGACCCGGACCAGCGGGCGAAACAACGACCAGTCCTGCTGCCGCCGTGCGACCTCGTTGATGAGGTACTCAGGGTCTGCGAGCGACCAGCGCTCCTCCTTCTTGAACGGGATCAGGATCCCGTCCGGACGTCGCAACGCTGGCATCACATCGACAGTGAACGCGTTGTCCTGCTCCGGCGGATCGACGAAACACTTCGCGGCGCGATTGCGGTCGGCGGTGCGGATCAGGCGCACCAGCTGCGCGCGCGATCCGTGGGACACGGAGAGGAGATCGTTCACCAGATCATGGCAACGCTCGATCGCCTCTTCGGCAGAGCCCCCGTCCTCGCCCCAGTCCGGGTGCTCGTCCTGATCGAACTCGACCACGAGATCCACATCATGCACCGGCTGCAGCTGGGTGCTGCGGGCGAGCGAACCCGACCCCCACACCACCTTCACATCCGGCGCGGTCAGCAACGCGGACGTGAAGGTGTCGCGACGGTCACGGGCAATCTGCACGACCTTCACATCCGCGTCGACAACCGACTGCAGGGTAGCGAAAGACTCGAGAACCGTCATGGAGCACCTCTCCCCAGCGGCCCGGGTGCGGGCGCTGATTCAGCGTACGGCCGACCTCGGACATCTTGCGGAAGAGTCGCCGTCTCTCGTCCCGCATACTCGGCGCCCTCACGTCCGACTACATGCAGCGTTCTCAGGAACATGGCGGATCCGCCATTTGTCCGCCACTTCATCTGAGAATCCGCCATCTTCGCCGAGAACCTACAAACCGAACTACATCCCGGGCGCCATATCCGCGAACCGCGAATAGTGCCCCTGGAACGCGACGGTAATGGTGTCCGTGGGCCCGTTGCGGTGCTTCGCCACGATCAGATCCGCCTCACCGGCGCGCGGGCTGTCCTTCTCGTACGCGGCCTCGCGGTGCAGGAGCACCACCATGTCGGCATCCTGCTCGATCGAGCCCGACTCACGCAGGTCGGAGAGCGCCGGCTTCTTGTCGGCACGCTGCTCGGCGCCACGGTTCAGCTGCGACAGCGCGATGACAGGAACCTGCAGCTCTTTCGCCATGAGCTTCAGCGCACGCGAGAACTCGCTGACCTCCTGCTGACGCGACTCCACGCGCTTACCGCTCGTGAGCAGCTGCAGGTAGTCGATGACCACCATCTTGAGACCCTCGCGCTGCTTGAGGCGTCGGCACTTCGCGCGGATCTCGACCAGCGTCATGTTGGGGCTGTCGTCGATGTACAGGGGCGCGTCGTTGATGCGACCGCGAGTGGAGGCCACCGTCGTCCAGTCGCGCGAGTCGAGCGTGCCCTTGCGCATGCTCTGCAGCGGGATCGACCCCTCGGCGCTCAGCAGACGCATCGCGATCTCGCTGCGCCCCATCTCGAGCGAGAAGAAGATGCACGGCGCGTTCGACTTGATCGCGGCGGCGCGAGCGAAGTCGAGCGCGAGCGTCGACTTACCCATGGCGGGACGCGCGGCGAGCACGATCATCTGCCCCGGGTGCAGACCGTTCGTGAGCTGGTCGAGCCCGGCGAAGCCGGTCGGGATGCCGGTCATCGACCCGTCGCGACCGCGGGCGGCCTCGATCTCTTCGACCGCGGCATCCACCGCCATCGTCAGGGGGATGTAGTCCTCGGCGCTGTCGTCGCCCGACACGTTGTAGATCTCGGCCTGGGCGCTGTTGACGAGCTCGGTCGGGTCACCCTCGCCCGCGTAGCCCATCTGCACGATGCGCGTACCGGCCTCGACGAGGCGCCGCAGCAGCGCACGCTCGGCGACGATCGACGCGTAGTAGCCCGCGTTGGCGGCGGTCGGCACGATCGACGTGAGCGTGTGCAGGTAGTCGGCGCCGCCGGCGCGCTGCAGCTCACCGGTCTTGATGAGCTCGTCGGTGACAGCGACGACGTCGGTCGGCTCACCGTGCGAGTAGAGCGTGAGGATCGCCTCGAAGATCAGCTCGTGCTTCGGGACGTAGAAGTCGGGCCCGCGCAGCGTCTCGATGACGTCGGCGACGGCGTCTTTCGACAGCAGCATGCCGCCCAGAGCGCTCTGCTCGGCCAGGATGTCGTGCGGCGGCGTGCGCTCCTGACGCTGGGGTCCCCCGAGACGCTCGTTGGCGATGTCGGCAATCGACACAGGCACTCCTTCTCAGTTTTCGGACGCACTCGCCCCATCGACGACGTCCGGCAACGGATCACGTCGGGTGGGTCGAGACGACGACCTCGAGCAGCATCGAATCACCAAGTTCCGACATCGACGCGCGGATGGTGACGGGTGTGCCCGATGGGATGCACCCACGCTAAGGACCACCCCTCCTCCACGCAAACACCCCTGTGGATAACTCTGTGGACAGGTTGCGAGAAACGCCGCGATTGCTGTGCACAACTGCTGTGGACAACTCCGTGGATCATGTGGAATCTCTTCCGACAAAGCATCCCTGACCAGGCTTTTATCTATCCACAGGAAAGCTGGGGGAATCCTGGTTGAAGGATGAGTTGAAGGTTCTCGGACTTGACAAGAACATGTGTACAACTCGGGGGATAACTGCACCGGTCAGCTACTGACAACCGCGCTCGCTGTCAAGTCACGTTCGCATGCGGCGTGTCGGTCGGTTCCCCGCTGGTCACCGGCTGGTAACTGGGGGTTGGCTGAGACTCTGGCCTTCGTTCGGCGAGCGGCGTAGAGTCGCGCGTCATAGACACGTCATAGACGAGTGTCGATCGACTGTGGGGAGTCAGATATGGATGCCGTGGCTCGGCGAAGCGCACCTCCTGCGCTCCGCCTGCTCGGCCTCTCGCTCCTCGCGGCCCTCACCTGGGTCATCCTGTCGCTGACTCTCTCGACCTCGTCCGCGTCGGCGAACGACGACTCCCCCTCGGGCCTTCTCGGCGCGATCTCCGACACCGTGAACGACACCACGGGCACCGTGAAGGGCCTCGTCGGCACGGTCGACGACACCGTGGCATCCGTGGTCCAGACGGTCGAGCCGGTCACCGCTCCCGTCACGGCCGTCGTTCCCGAACCGGTCCGCCAGCCCGTCACCGAGGTCACGCAGACGACGGTGGATGCCGTGAACACGGTCGTCCACCGCGTCGACGACACCGCGGCGAGCGCCGTGGACGCCGTCACCGAGACCGTGTCGCAGGTCGCCGGCGTCGAGGTCGTCGGAACCGTCGTGGCCCCCGTCGTCGAGACCGTCGTCTCGGTGCCCGTGGTCGGCGGAATCGTCTCGGAGGTCGGCCTCGACGACGTGCTCACCGGCGTGGCCGACACGGTCGACGAGGTCGTCCCTGCCGTCGTCGGGACGCCCGGGGCCACCGACCCCCTGCTGCCTACGATCCCGGGCGGCACGGTCGACGAGGTCATCGACACCGTCACCCCTTCCGCTCCCGCGACGCCGACCCCTGGCATCCCCCCTCTCGACGGCACCGCGGTCCCCGCACAGCCCGAGACGACGGATGCCACGGTGCCCACGGCCGCGGCCGCCACCGTCGCGCACGGCTCCCCCGCAGAGCGCGTCCGTGCGGCGGCCGCGGCGTTCGCCGCCTCGGCGTCGTCGGGCCCGGGCGAGAGCTCTGCCCACGCCAGCGGCTCCCCCGCGCCCGCCGGACCGCCCGTCACGCACGCCCTGGGCGATGGCATCCCGGGTTCGTCTTCGGCATCCGTGTCGTCCGGCGGAGCCTCCCCCGCGGCCGCGCGCCTCGATGACCGCGCGGGCTCGCCGACCTTCGTTCTTCTCTCTCGCAGCGCACTCGTCGACGACGATCTCCCCGGCGCACCCACCTTCGCCACCGACGTCTCCCCTGACTGAGGCGGGCCGCGTCGTGCTCCCGCACGACACACGGTCCCGCGCGTTCGCGCACCTCATTCACACCTCAGGAGAGAACTCTCATGCGCAAGATCTACTCGCGCGCCATCCTCGGCGCGCTGATCGGCGGCGGCTTGGTCGTCGTCGGAACCGGCATGGCACATGCCGCGGAGACGTCGGGCACCGACGACCTCCTCTCGGGCGACCAGGCGATCATCTCGGTCGACCTGCCCGTCACCCTCGGCGGCAACGCCGTGTCGCTCCTCGGCGACAGCCATTCCTCGGATGCCACGACCTCGGTGCCCGCGTCGCAGCCGGCGCCGGACGTCACCACCGACGGCGGCGACGGCATCGGTTCGGGCAACCAGGGCATCGTCTCGATCGACGTGCCCGTCACCGTCGGCGGCAACGCCGTGTCGGTTGTCGGTGACAGCCACACAGAGGATGCCGAGACCTCGGCGCCCGCGCCGGCCCCCGCTCCTGCGGAGGAAGCGGCGCCGGCTGCCGACGTCGAGACCGACGGTACCGACAGCCTCGGCGGCGGCAACCAAGCGGTCGTGCCGATCTCGGTGCCCGTGAGCATCGGCGGCAACGCCGTGTCGGTCGTCGGTGACAGCCACAGCGAGGACGCCGGCACGACCGGCGGCGCGGTGGGCGGCGGCGGCGCGGCCTCGGGCGGCTCCGGTGACGTAGAGACCGACGGCTCCGACAGCTTGCTCGGCGGCAACCAGGCGGTCCTGCCGATCTCGGTGCCTGTCACCATCGGCGGCAACGCGGTCTCGGTGATCGGTGACAGCCACACCGAGGATGCGGCCACCACCGGCGGCGCGGCCTCGGGCGGCTCCGGTGACGTCGGGACCGACGGATCCGACAGCCTCGGCGGCGGCAACCAGGTGATCGCACCGATCAGTCTGCCCGTCACCATCGGCGGCAACGCGGTCTCCGGTATCGGTGACAGCACCTCGGAGAACGCCACCACCGGCGGTGCGGGCTCGGGAGGCTCGGCCGGCGACGTGTCAACCGACGGAACCGACAGCATCCTCGGCGGAAATCAGGGGGTCCTGCCGATCAGCCTGCCCGTCACCATCGGCGGCAACGCGGTCTCGGGCATCGGTGACAGCACCTCCGAGAACGCCACCACCACCGGCGGCACCAGTGGCGGCCTGATCGGTGGCGTGACCACCGACGGCAGCGACAGCATCCTCGGCGGCAACCAGCTGATCATTCCGATCAGCCTCCCCGTCACCATCGGCGGAAACGCGGTCTCGGTCATCGGCGACAGCACGACGGTCGGTTCCGAGA
>NZ_CAKKMM010000105.1:0-11671 GCF_918698205.1 Microbacterium sp. Bi128
TACCCGGTCTGGACGGCGCTCCCGGTGCCGTACGAGTTCTGGCGCCTGCACAACTGGCTGCCGAGCTGGATCTGACATCGTGAGCCGCGGCGACGAGTGGCTGCACGACCCGCGGCCGGTCCAGCGGGTGCGCCTGTTCGACGACGCCGCGGTCGATCCCCGGGCGTGGCCCGCCGCGATCCCCGCTGTCGCGCAGTTCCTCGAGGTCGCGGACCGCGACGGCTGGGAGTTCGGCCCGGGCGTGACGTTCCTCGTCGGTGAGAACGGCTCGGGCAAGTCGACACTGATCGAGGGCATCGCGGAGGCCTACGGGCTGCCCGCCGAGGGCGGGTCGACGAACGGGGGCGGGCAGACCCGCCGCACCGAGAGCCCGCTCGGCGAGTGGCTGCGGCTGGAGCGGAGCCCCCGCGCTCCCCGCTTCGGGTTCTTCCTGCGCGCCGAGACCATGCACGGCTACTACTCGTGGCGCGACGATCTGCCCGATGCCCCGCCGAGCCTGCATCCGATGAGCCACGGCGAATCCTTCAACGCCCTGCTCGACGAAGCGCTCGACCACCCGCACTACGTCGCCGGTCTGGCGTGCCTCGACGAGCCCGAGGCGGCGCTGTCGTTCTCGTCGACCCTGCGGTGGTTGGCCTCCCTCGACCGCATGCGCTCCCGGGGTACCCAGGTGATCTGCGCGACGCACTCCCCCGTGCTCGCGGCCCTCCCCGGCGCGACCATCCTCGAGCTCGGGGAGTGGGGCATCCGCGAGACCGCGTGGGAAGACCTCGAGATCGTGCGACTGCATCGGGGGTTCCTCGACTCGCCCGGCCGATACCTGCGGCACCTCCTGGACTGACGGAGCGCGCGCCGAAGGGACGCGCCCCCGGCCGCCGGCTCAGCGGAACATCATCTTCTCGTAGAGGGTGCGACCGCGGACCTGATCGACGAGGCCGCCGAGGCGGATGTCGAGTTCGGCGTCGGCGGTGAAGTCGTAGTACTCCGGGTGCTCGCCGGCGTGCAGCACCGCGGAGAGCGGCGTGCGATGCGGGCGCATGTCGAGCGCCTCGATGAGCCGAGGTTCGGTCACCATGAAGGAGATCCGGTCGTCGCCGCGCTCCCACGTCCATTCGAGGCGCGTGGGGTACGTCTGCTGTCCCGGACCGTCGACCTCGCCGCTCGTGGACAAGCGCAGGGGAAGCAGATCGTCGGTGAGGATCTCCTCGCCGCGCGCGAGGTAGAACGTCGGGATCTGGATCTGCCCCAGCCCGAACAGACCCTTCGTGGTCATCTGGACGTACACCAGCGTGTAGTCGCCGATGTGGGCCCGACCCCAGAACCAGTGGTCGAGGAACGACCCCATGAGGTGGTTGCCCCAGTTGTGGTCGTGGTACGCCGTGCCCGCGAGGGTCACGGTCTCACCGCCCTCCGTGATCGTCGCCTCCACGGTGCCGTACGGCACCGGGACGACCCAAGCCAGATAGTGCGACTTCGCGGCGTCGAAGAACGTGATCCCCGCGCCCGGCCGCCAGGAGGGTGCCGCGCGCCGGATCGTGACCTCGGCGGACAGTCCCTCGACATCGAGGTGCAGGCGATAGGTGTCGAGGTCGCCCACGACGGTGTTCGAGCCGATCCGGACCTCGCAGCTCTCCGTCGCCGCCGAGAACGTCTCCGCAGGGAAGACGGGCTCCACGTGCGTCCGCGTTCCGTCGGCGTGCTGGCGGATCACGAGCACCGTCGGCGCGAGCGGGCCGCCGGGATCGGTGTGGGGCTTGTTCGAGAACGTCACGACGAGGGTCGAGCCGTCGTCGAACTGGCAGTCGAAGTACCACCACTCGAACGTCGAGTCGGCGGCGTCCGCGGCGCGATAGCCGTCCTCCCACGGTTCGACCACGGCGCCGTGGAGGCCGAGGGCAGCCATGCCTTCGCCCTGGGCGGCATCCATCCGGGCGCGGATCTCTGGGGTGTCGGGAATGGCGTGCGCGGACATGGGCTCCTCCTCGAGCGTCGGGTATCCCACATCCTGGCCGAGGACGGGCGGATCGGCCAGAGCAGACGGGTCCTCAGACCAGCGCCGCGGGATCCGTCGTCGGCAGGGCGCACGTGAACGCGCGGCAGTCGTAGGCCGTGGCCTCGCCGCCGCGGGAGACCTTGCCCTCGAACAGCTCGAAGCCGGCGCGAGCGAAGTCCTCGGCCTGCTCGGCCGTGAGCACCGCGACGACGTCGGCCGCGACCCGGCGCGCGGCGTCGGCAAGAGCGGCATCCGTCTGGCCCACCACGACGACCTGACGCGGGGGCGTCGCGAGGCCGAGAGCGACGTCGAGGATCGCGCCGTACGCCAGGGGAGCAGCGATCGCCGCGGGGGCGGCGGCACGGACGAGCGTCTCGGCGGCCTCGCGATACCGCTCCCCCGCCCCGAGATGCCAGAGGTCGAGCGCCGCAGCGGCGAATGCCGAGGGTCCGGAGGGGGCGGCCCCGTCGCTGGGGACGCCCTGCGGCTGCATCCCCTGCACCGCGAGCACGGGGTCGCCGCCCCCGGGAGGACGGATGCCGTCGACCGTCAGGCACGCGTCGACCAGGGCGCGGGCGCGTTCGGCGTACACGACCTCACCGGTCACGCGGCCGAGGACGAGGAGGCCCCGGGCGAGTCCGCCGTAGTCCTCGAGGGTCGCGGGCGCGGTCGAACGGATCTCGTCGAGCGACGCGCGGCGGAGCGTGCCGTCGTCGCCGACGTTGCTCTCGAGCACGGCGTCGGCGGCCCAGCGGGCGGCCTCGAGGAAACGGGGATCGGTGCGGGCCCCGGCCGCGGCGAGCGCCGCGATCGCGTGCCCGTTCCACCCCGTGACGACCTTGCCGTCGAGGGCCGGCGGGGCGAGCGCGGACCGGTCGGTGACACGGTAGTAGCCGCCCTCGGAGCGTTGCCCGTCGACGATCGACTCGGAGTCCTGGGCGGCCGCGATGCCGCCGGTCGGCAGCTGCAGCACGTCGACGAGGAATCCGGCGATCCCCGCCGCGGTGTCGTCGTCGCCCGCGGCGAGAGCGACCTCGACGAGCCCGGCGTTGTCGGTGAGCATGCGCTCGTAGTGCGGGATCGTCCAGTCGCGGCGCGTGGCGTACCGGAAGAACCCGCCCTCGACGGGGTCGCGCAACTCGGACCGGGTCATGGCGTCGAGAGCGCGGGATGCCACGCCTGCGGCGTCCGGGACGAGGGACGTCAGCGAGGGGTGCTGCAACAAGCGGAGCACCGGGGTGTTGGGGAACTTCGGGGAGTCGAGCGAGACGCCCGCAGCGAAGCCGCCGAATTCCCGGTCCTCCCGGGACGCGACGTCGGCGACGGCGGCCGCCAGCGCGTCCGTGTCGGGAATCGCGTCGGCGGCAGCGGGCGCCGCGGCGGCGAGCGCGTCGCGCAACGCGACACCGGTGGCATCCACTTCTCCGCGGCGCTCGGTCCACGCCTCGCGGACCGCGGCGAGCACCTGCCGGAAGGAGGGCAGTTGCGCGCGGGGCTCGGGCGGGAAGTACGTGCCGGCGTAGAACGCCCGCCCCTCGGGCGTGACGAAGACCGTCAGCGGCCAGCCGAGGTGCGGGGTGAACGCGGATGCCGCGTCGAGATACGCCGCGTCGACATCGGGGTGTTCCTCGCGGTCGACCTTGATCGCCACGAACCCGTCGTTGACGAGGGCGGCGGTCTCGGCATCCTGGAACGACTCCCGCGCCATCACGTGACACCAGTGGCACGTGCTGTAGCCGATCGAGACGAGCACGGGCACATCGCGCTCGGCCGCGACGGCGAACGCCTCGGGCCCCCAGGGGAACCACGCGACGGGATTGTCGGCGTGGGCCCGCAGGTAGGGGCTCGAGGCGTTCGCGAGGCGATTCAGCGTCGTGTCCGTCGTCAGTTCAGGTCGTCGGGGTGGGTGCCGACGCGGCCCGACCCGTCGCCCGGATCGATGGTGTCGATCGCGGCCATCTCGTCGGCGGTCAGCTCGAAGTCGAACAGATCGAAGTTCTCCTCGAGGCGCTCGCGGCGCACCGACTTGGGGAACACGATGAGACCGTGCTGGATGTGCCAGCGCAGCACCGCCTGAGCGGGCGACTTGCCGTGCGCTTCTGCGGCATCCTTCACCGCGGGGATCTCGAACAGGTCGTACTTGCCCTGGCCGAGCGGGCCCCACGACTCGATGTGCATGTCGTGCTCGGCACCCCACGCGCGGATCTCCCGCTGGCTGAGCGCGGGGTGCAGCTCGATCTGGTTGACCGCGGGGGTCACGCCCGTCTCGGCGACGATGCGGTCGAGGTGCGGCACGAGGAAGTTCGATACGCCGATCGAGCGGGTCTTGCCCGCCTCGCGGATCTCGATCATCTTCTGCCACGCGTGGAGGTAGTTGTCGTTCTTCGGCGTCGGCCAGTGGATGAGGTACAGGTCGACCGCGTCGAGGCCGAGCTTCTGGAGGCTCTCGTCGATCGCGGCGTGCGGCTCGTCGCCGTCGTGGCGGTCGTTCCAGAGCTTCGTGGTGACGAAGAGCTCGTCGCGGGCGATGCCGCTGGAGGCGATGGCGCGGCCCACGCCCTCTTCGTTCTTGTAGATCGCGGCGGTGTCGATGTGGCGGTAGCCGACCTCGAGGGCCTCGGACACGGCGCGCTCGGCGTCGTCGGCGGGCACGAGGAACACACCGTAGCCGAGCTGGGGGATGGAGTTTCCGTCATTGAGCTGGACAGAGGGAACAGTCATGTCCCTCAGCCTAGGAGGGGCGGGCGACACAGGGTCCGGGGTTGACGCCGTTCACGTGAGCGGTGCCGCGGTCGACGCGCGCGCGAGCGCCTCGGCGACCAGGCGCACGTTCTCGACGACCGATCCGGCGGTGACCCGCACCCGGCCCGCGGCCGGCGCCGCCGTCTCGGTGTCCACCACGAACGGCGAGCCGGCGGCCACGCCGATCCCCTCGACCGCGGCGTGCACGAGGGCCGCCCGCTCGTCGCGCACCGGCATCCACAGGTTGATCCCGTCCGGATCGCCCACCTCGATGCCGAGTCGGCGCAGCCCGCTCGCGAGCCGGTCGAGACGGTCGCGGTAGATCAGGCGGGCGGTGCGCACCGGCGCCGTCGAGCGCGGATCGGTGAGGAGCTCGTACAGGACCGACTGCAGCAGCCGCGACGTCCACCCCGGGCCGAGCATGCGGCGACGGACGATGCGATCCACGATCGCGGAGGGGCCGCCGAGCGCGGCGATGCGCAGGTCGGGGCCGTGCGACTTGGAGAAGCCGCGGACGTGGACGACCTGGGCCGGCACCCACAGCGCGAGGGTCACGGGCGGCGCGGTGGCGATGAGCGCCGAGTGGTCGTCCTCGATCACCGTGACCCGCGTGCCCCCGGGAACCGTCAGCAGCACGTTCGCCAGCCGCCGGGCGCGGTCGAGCGACATCGAGACCCCGGTGGGGTTCTGCGCGCGCGGCTGCAGGAGCAGGGCCGACGGGCCGAGCGCGAGCGCGTGGGCGAGAGACGCGGGCAGGATGCCGTCGGCATCGCTCTCGAGAGGGACGGGGACACCGCCCGCCGCCTCGATGAGGTCGAAGAAGTAGGGGAAGCCGGGCGACTCGACCGCGACGCGATCACCGAACCGCACCACCTGGTCGAGGGTGCGCGAGATGCCGTCGAGCGCACCGTCCACGACCGTGAGGGCCTCGACCCCGCGCACCGGCCACTGCTCGCGCAGCACGTCGTGCAGGTCGGGGAGCACCGGAAGGTCGTGGTACCGCCCGGTGTCGGCACGCGGCCGGGCCCGGGCGAGCGCTCGCTCGAGCGAGGGCAGCATGGCGGGGTCGGGTGTCCCGAGCGAGAGGTCCAACCGCAGCGCCGCGGCCGCCTCGCGTCCGGCGCCGAGGCCCCGGGGTGCTCCCTGCACGCGGTCCGCCGACATGCCCTGGACCCGGGGGCTCAGCCACTCTCGACGTTCCGCACGGACGAAGGTCCCGGCGCGCCCGCGCGAGAACACCACCCCGGCGTCGGCGAGCGCTCTCCAGGCCGTCGCGACCGTGCCCGTCGACACCCCGAGCGCCGCGGCGACCTCCCGCACGGTCGGCAGCCGCGCGCCGGGCGCGAGCGTCCCGTCGCTGACCAGGCGGGCGATCTCGGCGGCGATGCCGGCGGGCGTGCGTTCGACGAGCACGTCGGGCGAGATCATCCGGCCCCCAATTTACGGCGTGGTCACTCGTGGAAATCGTGGAGAAATGTTCAAGCGCGACAGTAACAGAACCGGACGACGGCCCGGAGGAACGAGGGATTCCCATGACGACGGTGCGCGCGGCGATCACGCAGACGACCTGGACCGGCGACAAGGAGTCGATGCTCGACAAGCACGAGCAGTTCGCGCGGGATGCCGCCGCGCAGGGCGCGCACGTGCTGTGCTTCCAGGAGCTGTTCTACGGCCCCTACTTCGGCATCACTCAGGACCAGAAGTACTACCGCTACGCCGAACCCGTCGACGGGCCCATCGTGCAGCGGTTCGCCGCCCTGGCGAAGGAGCTCGGGCTCGTCACCGTGCTGCCGATCTACGAAGAGGCCCAGACCGGCGTCTACTACAACACCTCCGTGCTCGTCGACGCCGACGGCACCGTGCTCGGCAGCTACCGCAAGAACCACATCCCGCACCTCGACAAGTTCTGGGAGAAGTTCTACTTCCGTCCCGGGAACCTCGGCTACCCCGTCTTCGACACCGCCGTCGGCAAGGTCGGCATGTACATCTGCTACGACCGCCACTTCCCCGAGGGATGGCGCGAGCTGGGCCTGAACGGCGCCCACATGGTGTTCAACCCCAACGCGACCAAGCCCGGTCTCTCCAATCGGCTGTGGGAGGTCGAGGGACCGTGCGCCGCCGTGGCCAACGGCTACTTCGTACTGCAGCCCAACCGCGTGGGACGCGAGGACAACGAGTACGGCGAGGATGCCGTCTCCTTCTACGGCACGAGCCAGGTCATCGACCCGCGCGGCAACCACGTCGGCGCGGTGGGCTCGTCGGAGCACGAGGAGATCCTCGTCCGCGACCTCGACATGGACCTCGTACAGCAGATGCGCGACGACTGGCAGTTCTACCGCGACCGTCGTCCGGACACGTACGGCGAGATCGTGGAGGCCTGACATGGCGACGACCCTCATCACCGGTGGCACCGTCGTCTCGGCGACCGGACGCTCCGCCGCCGACGTGCTGCTCGACGGCGAGACCATCGCCGCCGTGGTGGCCCCGGGCTCCACGCTGCTCGGCCATGACCTCACGGCATCCGTGGACCGCGTGATCGACGCGACCGGGAAGTACGTCATCCCCGGCGGGATCGACGCGCACACGCACATGCAGCTACCCTTCGGCGGCACGAGCGCCTCGGACACCTTCGAGACCGGCACGCGCGCCGCCGCCTGGGGCGGGACGACGACGATCGTCGACTTCGCCGTGCAGCGCGCCGGCGAGCGCGTGCAGGACGGCCTCGCGCACTGGCACGAGCTCGCGGCGGGCAACTGCGCGATCGATTACGGCTTCCACCAGATCGTCGGAGGGGTGGATGCCGATTCCCTCGCCGCTCTGCCGGGCCTCATCGACGAGGGCATCTCGAGCTTCAAGATGTTCATGGCCTACCCCGGCGTGTTCTACGCCGACGACGCGCAGATCCTCCGCGCGATGCAGGTCGCCGCGGACACGGGGCTGCTGACGATGATGCACGCCGAGAACGGTCCGGTCATCGACGTGCTGGCCGAACAGCTTATCGAGAAGAGCAAGACCTCGCCGTACTTCCACGGCGTCGCCCGCGCGTGGCAGATGGAAGAGGAGGCCACGCATCGCGCGATCATGCTGTCGCACCTCACGGGCGCACCGCTGTACGTGGTGCACGTCAGCGCGAAGCAGGCCGTCGAGCAGCTGGCCTGGGCCCGCGACAACGGCCAGAACGTGTTCGGCGAGACGTGCCCGCAGTACCTCTACCTCTCGCTCGAGGACCAGCTCGGCGCGACGAGCGAGGAGTGGGGCGACTTCGAGGGGGCGAAGTGGGTGTGCTCCACTCCGCTGCGGTCGAAGCACGAGGGCCACCAGCACCACATGTGGCAGGCGCTGCGCACGAACGACATCCAGATGGTCTCCACCGACCACTGCCCGTTCTGCATGAAGGACCAGAAGACGCTCGGACTGGGCGACTTCCGCGCGATCCCCAACGGCATCGGCTCGGTCGAGCACCGGATGGACCTCATGTACCAGGGCGTCGTGACCGGCCAGATCACGCTCGAGCGCTGGGTGGAGCTGACCAGCACGACCCCGGCGCGCATGTTCGGCATGTACGGGAAGAAGGGCGTGATCGCCCCCGGCGCCGACGCCGACATCGTCGTCTACGACCCCGCCGGTCACACCTCGATCGGGCTCGGCAAGACCCACCACATGAACATGGACCACTCCGCGTGGGAGGGCTACGAGATCGACGGGCACGTTGACACGGTCCTCTCGCGCGGCAAGGTCGTCGTCGACGACGGCGCCTACATCGGTGCCCGGGGAGACGGGCGCTTCGTGAAGCGCGGCCTGAGCCAGTACCTGGTCTGAGAGGAGACCCCATGGACTTCGGAGTCGTCCTGCAGACGAACCCGCCCGCGGCCCGCACGGTGCAGCTCGCTCAGCTCGCCGAGGCGCACGGTTTCAGCCACGTGTGGACCTTCGACTCGCACCTGCTGTGGCAGGAGCCGTACGTCGTGCACTCGGCGATCCTCGCCGCCACCCGCCGCGTGACGGTGGGCCCGTTCGTGACGAACCCCGCGACCCGCGACTGGACGGTCACGGCATCCACGTTCGCCACGCTCAACGAGATGTACGGCAACCGCACGATCTGCGGCATCGGCCGGGGCGACTCGGCCGTGCGGGTCACGAACGGCCGGCCCACGACCCTGAAGGCCCTGCGCGAGTCGATCCACGTCATCCGCGAGCTCGGGAACTCCCGTGCGGTGGAGTACAACGGCGCGACGCTGCAGTTCCCGTGGAGCCGCGGATCGGAGCTGGAGGTGTGGGTCGCCGCCTACGGCCCCCTCGCGCTGAAGCTCACCGGTGAGGTGGGCGACGGGTTCATCCTGCAGCTGGCCGACCTCGACATCGCCGAGTGGATGATCGCCACCGTCCGCCGCGCGGCGGAGGAGGCCGGCCGCGACCCGGACGAGATCGCCTTCTGCGTCGCCGCGCCCATGTACATCGGCGAGGACACCCCCGAGAGCCGCGCGCACATGATCGAACAGTGCCGGTGGTTCGGCGGGATGGTCGGCAACCACGTCGCCGACATCGTCGCGAAGTACGGCGCCGACTCCGACGTGCCCGCCGCCCTCACCGACTACATCGCCGGTCGCACGGGCTACGACTACAACTCCCACGGCAAGAGCGACAACGACCACGTCGATTTCGTCCCCGACGAGATCGTCGAGCGTTTCTGCGTGCTCGGCACCGCCGAGGAGCACATCGCCAAGCTCGAGAAGCTCCGGGCACTCGGTGTCACCCAGTTCGCCGGTTACCTCCAGCACGACAACAAGGAGGAGACGATGCGGGTCTACGGCGAGACCGTGATCCCCGCGCTCACTCCCCCGGTGACGGCGAAACGGTGACCGACCAGGCGCTCGCCCCGGGATCGGCGACCGCGGTGGTCACCGCCCCCGGCGGAGGGATGCCGCGCGGCCGCCGCGGGCGCCCCTCCAGCACTGCGGCGCGCGTGGGCTGGGGCGTCGCCGGGGTGGCCGCCGTCGTCGCGCTGTGGGAGCTGTACAAGCTCCTCGGACCGGCGGACGGCGTCACGGTCGGCGGTGACGGCTCGGCCGGATCGGGAGTCATCCTGCTCCCCCGCACCCACGACCGCGCCATGCCGCACGTGGGGGACATGGTCGCGCGCCTGTTCGCCCCGACCAGCGGCGGTTCGACACCGCCGTTGATCGTCTCGGTGCTCGAAGCCGCGGGGACGACCTTGGGCCTCGCGGCCCTGGGATGGCTCATCGGCGTCGCCGTCGGCGGCATCCTGGGCATCGCCATGCAGCGGTGGCGGCTCGTGGAGTGGGGGCTGCTGCCGTGGATCGTCGTGAGCCAGATCGTGCCGCTCATCGCGTTCGCCCCCGTCGTCAACGCGCTCGGCAACCAGATCGACCGCGCCGGGGTGTTCCCGTGGCCCCAGTGGTTCTCGGTCGCGCTGATCGCCTCGTACCTGGCGTTCTTCCCCGTCGCCCTCGGGGTGCTCCGCGGCCTCGGCTCCCCCGACGCGCTGCACCTCGACCTGTTCCACGCGGGTGCCGCCGGATGGTGGCAGACGCTCGTGCACCTGCGCTTGCCGGCCGCCGTCCCGCACCTGCTCCCCGCCCTGCGTCTGGCCGCGGCCTCGGCCGTCGTCGGCGCGGTCGTGGCCGAGGTCTCGATCGGGCTGCGCGGCGGGATCGGCCGCATGCTCATCCAGCTCGCGGGTCAGGCGTCCTCCGACCCGGCTGCCCCATGGGCCCCCACCTTCGGCACCGTCGCGATCGGCCTCGTCGCCGCCGGCGGCGTCGCGATCATCGGCGTGACCCTGCAGCGGTTCCGCCGAGGAGAGGAGATCCGGTGACCGTTCCCGCTCCCGCCGTCCGCGCCGCCGGCGTCGGCAAGGTCTTCCCCGGCGCGGACGGCGAGGTCGTCGCGCTCACCGACGTCGACCTCGACGTCGCCGCCGGCGTATTCGTCTCGCTCATCGGGCCCTCCGGGTGCGGCAAGTCGACGCTGCTGCGCCTGCTCGCCGACCTCGACTCCCCCACGGGCGGCGACCTGACGATCTTCGGCAAGAGCGCCCGACAGGCGCGGATCGACCAGGACTACGGCATCGCGTTCCAGCAGGCGGGGCTCCTCCCCTGGCGGACGGTCGCGGCCAACATCGCGCTGCCGCTGGAACTCCATCGCTGGTCGAAGGCCCGGCGCGACGCGCGCGTCGCTGAACTGGCCGACCTCGTCGGACTGTCGGACTTCGTCGGCCGCTACCCCGACCAGCTGTCCGGCGGGATGCAGCAGCGCGTCGCGATCGCCCGGTCCCTCGCCGCGTCGCCCCAGTTGCTCCTCATGGACGAACCCTTCGGCGCGCTCGACGAGATGACGCGCGAACGCCTGCAGACCGAACTCGCCCGCATCGCCGCCGAGACCGGCGCGGCGGTGGTGTTCGTGACGCACTCGATCCCCGAGGCGGTGTTCCTCTCGGACCGGGTCGTGGTGATGAGCCCGCGTCCCGGGCGCATCACCGAGGTCATCGACACGCGACCCGGACGGGCCCGCGACGAGGCCCTGCGCGAATCGCCCGAGTACTTCACGCGCGTGACCGCGGTGCGCGAAGCGCTCCACGGCTCCCCGGTGCAACGGGCGAACGAGCGATGACGGCGACCCGGCTCCCCTCCTGGCTGCGCGTCGCGGCCCCGATCGCGGTGGGTCTGCTCGGCCTCGGCGTGTGGTTCGCCTTCGTCGCCTCGGGGAGCGCACCGCGTATGCTCCCCGACCCCGGCGCGATCCTCGTCGAGGGCCTCCAGCGCCTCCCGCTCATCGCCGAGGCCTCGGTGATCACCGGCACCAACGCCCTCGTCGGCCTCGTCGCCGGGAGCGTCGTCGCCGTCGCCCTCGCCGCCCTGGCCGCCACCTGGCGCCCCGCGGACGGCATGACCGCTCCCCTGGTGGCGGCCCTCGCGG
>NZ_CAKKMM010000106.1:0-11390 GCF_918698205.1 Microbacterium sp. Bi128
ACCCGGGGCGGGGTGGGGCGGCAGATCTCCGGTCAGTCGTGGAGCGCGAATGGGCCGGCCTGTACGCCGGGTTCTGTCCGGGGGCGTGAGCCCCGTGAACGGTCATCTCTCTCGGCGACACGTTGCCGTGCCGCTCCAGCGGCCTACCCGGGGACTCGGCGAGCCGCGTCTGCATCCCCTGTCTGGCCTTGCTCCGGACGAGGTTTACCTTGCGGGTCGTGTCACCACGACCCCGGTGGTCTCTTACACCACCCTTTCACCCTTACCCGCTCGAGGCGGGCGGTCTGCTCTCTGTGGCACTGTCTCGCGGATTGCTCCGGGTGGGCGTTACCCACCGTCCTGCCCTGTGGAGCCCGGACGTTCCTCGGCACGGGCGAACCCGTGACGCGACCGTCCAGCCGACCCATTCGCATCCCCGAGTCTACGCGGGCGGCTCAGCCCTTCTCGGCCGTCTCGCCGATCCGCAGGTCGAGGGGAAAGTCGATCGGGAACGTGCCGAAGAGCAGACGACCGGCGGATGCCGCCGACTCCCGGACCGCGTCCGCGACGGCGTCGGCGTGCTCCCGAGGGGTGTGCACGACGATCTCGTCGTGGAGGAAGAACGCCAGGTGCGGCACGCGCGAGAACGCCGGGCCGGAAGCGGGCGCCGCGCGGGCGGCATCCACGGGGTCCAGCGCGGTCAGGCGTGTGCGCAGGTCGGCGAGCCACGCGAGCGCCCATTCGGCCGCGGTGCCCTGGACGACGAAGTTGCGGGTGAAGCGACCGCGGTCGCGCGAGGCGCGTCGGGCGCGGGTCTCGTCCGCGCCCGAGGCTTCGGAGTCGCTCGCTTGCGACTGGAGCGCGCGCCAGATCCCGCCCGCGGGCGGAGAGGTGCGTCCGAGCCAGGTCTGCACGCGGCCACCCTCTTCGCCGACGCGGGCCGCGTCATCCACGAGTTTCATCGCGCGCGGGAACGTGCGCCGCAGTCGCGGCACGAGTCGCCCGCTCTCGCCGGTCGTCGCGCCGTACATGGCGCCGAGCATCGCGATCTTGGCTTCGGCGCGTGTCGCCACCGCTCCGGCATCCACGATTCCGGCGTAGAGATCGCGACCGGATGCCGCCTCGGCCAGCGCCGTGTCGCGTGCCATTGCCGCGAGCACGCGCGGTTCGAGCTGCGCGACGTCGGCGGTGACGAGTGTCCAGCCCGGGTCGGCGCGGACGGCGGTGCGCAGCTGCCGCGGGATCTGCAGCGCTCCCCCGCCCGACGACGCCCAGCGTCCGGTCACGACGCCCGCGGGGACGTAGACCGGGCGGAAGCGTCCATCGTGCACCCACTCGGCCATCCACGCCCAGCCGTTCGCGGTGTACAGGCGCATGAGCTTCTTGTACGCGATGAGCGGGGGGACGACGGGGTGATCGTGCTCGGCGAGCTCCCAGCGGTTGGTCGACTCGACGAGAAGTCCCGCGCGGTGGAGTGCCCGCAACAGGCGCGGCTGCGAGTCGAGCGAGACGCTCGGATCGTCCAGCGCCGCGCGTACCTCTGCGGCCGCGTGCTCGATGCGGGTGGGGAGGCCTCCGGCGACGCGCGATCCGAGCTGATCCTCGAGCAACCGGCCGTGGGCCTCGACGTTCCAGGGCAGTCCCGCGGCGTGCAGCTCGGCGGCGATGAGGGCACCGGCGGATTCCGCGGCTCCGAGGAGCCGCAGGGCGCCGGGCGTCGCCGCCGACGCGATCGCGGCACGCTGGCGCCGGTACTCGGATGCCACGGCCTCGACATCGTCGGGAGGCCCGTCGGTGTTGCCATCCAGCGAGAACAGGACGTCGGTGTCATCGCGGGGGACGGAGGTGGCATCCCATTCCTCGTGGGAGCGGAGGTCGTGGTCGTCGCCGACGCTCGCGGCGTCGCGCAGCAGGGCGTGGACGAGCCGCAGGTCCCACGCACGAGCGACGCGCACTCCCGCGGAGAGCAGCGGCGCGTACCAGTGGGGCGTGTCGCTCCAGACCCATCGCACGTCGTCGACGGCCTCACGGTCGCCGATCGTCGCGGGCAGGTCGTCGCGCGCGACGGTGACCGTGCGGACGATGGTGCCCGCGGCATCCAGGTCGCTGAGGGCGATGGATCCGGATGCCGTGCGCCCGACGACGACCTCAGTCGACGAGGGCGCCAGGGTGGCTCACCGCGATTCTTCGGTGCGGACGAGGATCGCGCCGCACTCGGGGCAGAACACGACCTCGTCGGTCTGCGCGCGGCGGACCACGGCGAGATCGCTCGGCGGAAGCACCATGCGGCACGCTTCGCACGCGCCGGCGAGAAGCAGACCGGCGCCGGTGCCGCGCGCGGCGAGACGCTCGTACAGGGCGAGGAGATCGGCGGGGACGGCTCCGGCGACGGCGTCGCGATCGCGGCGCGCGGCTTCGAGCCGGTCGGTGGCCTCGGAGACGACGCGCTTGGCCTCGGCGCTCAGCTCGGCGCCTTGCGCGTTCGTCTCGGCGATGAGCGCCTCTTGCTCGGCGACGGCGGCGTCGGCCGCCTCGAGCTGCTCCATCAGGGCGATCTCGGCGTCTTCGAGGTCGCTCTTGCGGCGCGCGAGCGAGGTCAGCTCGGCCTCGAAGCCCTGCGCCTGCTTGGCGTTGGTGGACGCGGCCAGACGCTCGGAGTCGCGCTTCACGCGGGCGTCGACGACGGCGACATCGGACTCGACCCGGGACAGCTCGACCTTCAGGTCGTCGCGGACGTTGGCGCGCGACGCGAGCTCCTGCGCCAGCGTCGAGCGCTGCGCGATCAGCTCGCGCACCTGCGCGGCCTGCGGCGGGTTGCCCTTGACGTGCTCGTCACGCCGGATGCGGGCGTCCAGGTCGGCGAGATCGAGGAGTTTGCGCTGGTCGGCGGGGTCGGCGTTCACGGAGTCCACGCTACCCCGGGGGTGGGACAGCGATGGTGCGGATAGCGTGGATGGTCCGGAACGGTTGAGGCGAGGGGGCGGACAGTGGCGATCGTGGGCGGTCTGGTCTTCGTCCTGGCGGGACTCGTCGCCTACACCGGACTGTGGAAAGGCTGGATCCGCGTCCGCCGGGGCTACGGCAGCACGATCGGATTCTCCTGGCTCTGGCTGGGGCTGTCGTTCACCACAGCGGGAGTGGCCCTGCTGGTCGACGACTACTCCCGCGTCGCCTCGACGATCCTGATCGGTGCGGCTGGGGTCCTGTTCGTGATCGCCGCTATGGCGTTCTTCTGGCTCCCGGCCATCCTGCTGCCGCGCTGGTACCGAGTTCTCCGCGGAGACGCGGATGCGGTCAGGAACGGGCGACGATGAGCGTTCCCGCCTCGCCCGCAACCCCGCGCGCGGTCTCGACGCCGTTCGCCGACCTGCGGATTCCGGTCGAGATCGAGGCGACCGAGACGACGGGCGGCCGTCTTCTCCTGACGGTGGCTTCTTGGACGCAAGACCATCAACCGAGCATCGAGCTCACGGCGGTGGCGGGCACGGCCCCGCTGGCGGATGCCTCCTTCGAGACCCTGTGCGCGGCGAGGCAGCGGCATCCGGATGCCGTGGTCGTCGGTGCCGACGTCTGGGACTACGCACCGGATGCCGACGGGCCCCCGAGCGCATCGGGTGACCGTCGCCTACGACGACATCGTCGCGGTGACCTACGTGTGGGCGACGGGCACGCAGATCGTGCGGCTGGACGCCCGCTTGGTGCCGTCGCAGTTCTCCGCTCTCGCGGTGGCGATTGACGCAATCGCCGCGACGGTCGTGCCCACCGCGCCTGCTGTTGACGTCGACCGTGCCGCAGGAGCCGTCGGTGTGGCACCGCTCAGCCATGAGCTGTCCGAGCGGGCCGGCTTCCCGCTCCCCTCGCTCGCGGGGTTCGCCCCCGCGCCGTTCGTCTCGGACATGCCGAGAGTGCCGGCCGGCGCGCTCTCCGCGTTGCTGGCCGGTGCGGGCCGCGCGCGTCTCGGAGCTCCGTATGGCGTGCTCGCCCGAGCGGCGCGGGACACTCCGGAGGCGCTCTCCCTGCGGCAGGCGTCGCTCGTCGACGACCGGGGTCGGCTCACGGTCGAGGGGTCCGTCGTCGCGAGAGCCCTCTTCCGTACGACGCACATCATCGCCGCGCGCGTGCGCCGAGGCGGACGCGGAGCGCTCCTCCTCGTGTACGGGGCTCCCGACGGCCGACTCGTCCTCCTATCGGATCCCACGGTCGCAGAGCAGGAGGCCGGGGCTCCCGTCGACGAGGCGAACCGGCACGTGACGGTCCTGGATGCCGAGGAGATCCCCCGGTTCCTGTGCGCCTGGGTCGGCCTGACGCCGTTCTGGTCCTTCGGGGACGAGTCGACCATCGATCAGACCGAGATCGAGACGCGCGTCGCCGCCGGCGACACCGAGGTGTTGGTCCAGCGTCCGGGCGTGTCGTTGCTCGACATCGTCGACGCGGACGACAGGTGGCACCGGCTGGGGCCCGCGGAGGACGGCATCCATCCCCTTCGCGTCGATCCCACCCGGGCTTTCTTCGACGATCTCGTCACGCTCTGCGGGCAGGCGCTCTCCTGATCGGCGACTCACGTCGGGCTAGACTCGAAGCCCCAGGGCCTTTAGCTCAGCTGGTAGAGCGCCACGTTTACACCGTGGATGTCGTCGGTTCGATCCCGGCAGGGCCCACCAAAGTGTCGATGTTCACACATGCGACGTCGGCAGGTTTGACATCCTCCCCCGCGCGCAGGCTGGCCTCATAGGCCAGTGCTGCCGCGTGGACTGCTGGGTCAAGTAGCGTGTCGAACGGCTCGCCGGGCTCTGCCTCTACCCGGTCGGCGTTCTCGACCTCGTAGACGTGGATGCGCTCGAAGAACGCCTGGTTGCAGATGCGCCGGAGTGAATCGTCAATGCTCATGTAGATCGCGTGCATGTCACCAGCCAGAGCGCTGGGCGGAGCGGCAGAATGTCGGCGAGTCGTTCCAGGGTCCACCCCGGCGCGTGGCGCTGCGGGTGCCCTTCATGGTGTCCATGAAGCGGAGGCGTTGCCGCCTGCCGGACGATGTGTGAGCGCGATGAACGTGGTGGCAGTTACTGCCACCACGGGGGTAGTGTCAGTGGCATGGCCGAAGTCGAGGGCGTCGCGGCTGCTCGCCTGCGCGCGTCGGAGCGTTGCTGCGACCTCTTCATCTCCCGCGGGACGACCGATGTGACGATCGCGGAGATCGCCGACGTCATCGGGGTCTCGCAACGGACGTTCTATCGGTACTTCCCCACCAAGGCGGAGAGCGTGAGCCCCGTATTCGACTGGACAACGGCTCGCTTCGAGGAGACGATCACGAAAGCCGCTCCGGGTGCTCCGCTTCCCGAGGTCCTTCTCGCGGCTTTCCGCGCCGGCCTCGGCGGTGCGCAGGAGGCGCGCACCCGCGCCCTCTTCCCCCTCGTCTTCGCGGATGCCGAGATGTGGTCGGTGTTCCTGAGGAAAGTCCACGACGGTGAGCGTTCCTTCGTGAGCATCATCGCCCCGCGCCTCGCCTCGGGCGCCGACAGCGTCGCTGCTCGCACCGCGGCAGCGGCTGTCGCCAGTGCCACCCGGATCGCACTCGAGGTCATGGTCACCGCGGGTGCGGACCCGGAAGCCGTCTATGCGAACACGATCGACGCGTTCGCGTCAGGAGCCATCCGCCAACAATGACGGACAGCGCCCGCGCGGCTCGGCCCACCCGCAGGCGCGAGAACCAAGGGCCAGAAGACAGGGACAACATCATGACAGGATTGCTCGAAGGCAAGGTCGCCATTGTCACCGGCGGGGCCAGCGGCATCGGACTCGCGACGGTCGAGCGCTTCGTCGCCGAGGGCGCGAAGGTCGCCATCGCCGACATCCAGGACGAGTTCGGCGGGTCCATTGTCGACCGGCTCGGTGACAGCGTGCTCTACGTGCACACCGACGTGACGGACGAGAGCGCCATCGAGGCGCTCGTGGCCGCGACGGTCGAGCGCTTCGGCAAGCTCGACGTCATGTTCAACAACGCTGGCGCGGGGGGTGACCGGTCGCCGATGCTCGAGATCGGCTCGGCCGGATTCGACAGGACGATCGCGCTGCTGACCGGTTCGGTACTCCTTGGCCACAAGTACGCGGCACGAGAGTTCGTGAAGCAAGGCACCGGTGGATCCATCATCTCCACCGCATCCGCGGCCGCGCTGCAGGGGGGATGGGCGAGCGCCGGATACACGATCGCCAAGCACGCAGTGGTCGGAATCATCCGCCAGGCGGTCGCGGAGCTCGCACCGCTCGGTATCCGATCGAACGCGATCGCACCCGGGATCATCATGACGCCGATCATGGCGCGAGGCTTCGGTCTGCCCGACGAGGAGGCCGTCCCGTTCGCCGAGTTCCTCGCCGAACGGCTCGGGCCCTCGCAGCCACTGCAGCGCACCGGTACCGCCGACGACATCGCGAAGGTCGCCACCTTCCTCGCCAGCGACCTTTCGGACTATGTCACCGGGGCGACGATTCCCGTCGATGGTGGAGCCACCGCCATCACCCTGGGAACGTTCGCAACCGATGTGGCCGCCGCGGCCGAGGAATACAGACAGCGCTGACTCCTACGGGGCCGTCGGGACCTGCGGGGTCACGACGGCCCCGCTGGCGGGGGGCGTTGTGGCGTTCACCTCGGCGTCCCTGAGCGCGGCCGCTTTCCGCATCCGGCCCCTCGAACTCGGGATGCCGACCGGAACGGGTCGGATACCGATCCGCGAGTTCGACCGCATCGCAGGCCGGACGCGGTGACGTCTGACCGGAAACAACAGCAGTTGGACGTACCCCACCTCAACGACCGGGAGGGGCACCGCGTGCTGCTGTATTACGCACCTCCCGGGGCGTGGCGGCGCTGACACGAGGGGGCAGTCAGGAGATGCGCGCGACGTCTCGTGACTCATCGTCGCGGGGGCCCTGGCGCCGGGACTAATGGTTGGCTGGTGACGAGCGATCACATTTCGCATCTGTGCGCCTGGTGACCGCATGACAGAGGAGGTCTCATATGAAGGCATGGCAGTTCGTCGAACAGGGACGACCGATCCAACTGAACGACGTCGACGAGCCCACGCTCGAGGCTGACGGCGTCATTGTCAGCGGCAAAGCGGCCGGTATTTGTCACACCGACACCGGCTACCTCGACGGCACCCTCACCTCCGCTCTGCCATTCCACCCCATCACGCTCGGCCATGAGATAGCAGGCGTCGTCGCTGAGGTCGGAGCCGACGTCACCGCATTCAAAGTCGGCGACAGGGTAGTCATTCCGGCGAGAATGGAGGGGCCCGGAACGTCTCTCAACGGTGGTTTTGCTGCCAGAGTCGCCGCCCCCGCCGCGTTCGTCGTGCCCCTTCCCGACGGCATCGGCTGGGATCAAGCCGCCGCCGCGAGCGACGCTGGTATGACTGCGTACCATGCCGCCGTGGGCCAGGGAGGTGTGACGCGGGGAACCAAGGTAGGGATCATCGGTTTCGGTGGCCTCGGCTCCCTCGGGGCTCAGATCGCCCTGGGCCTCGGCGCAGACGTGTTCGTCGCAGAGAAGAACCCCAAGGCGAGGGACTTCGCAGCGTCCCTCGGGATCACGCACGTGAGCGAGGCCATTGTCGACTTCGCCGACCAGGATCTCGACGTCGTCGTCGACTATGCAGGCTTCGGCACAACCACGGCCGACGCCATCACCGCCGTCCGCGCCGGCGGCACCGTTGTCCAAGTCGGCTTGGGCGTCGCCGAGGCAACGATCCCCATCGTCGATCTCGTCTCGAAACAGGTCCACCTGGTCGGGTCCTTGGCTGGCAGTAACGACGACTGCGCCGCCGTCCTGGACATGATCGCGGACGGCAAAGTGTCCTCAAATCTGACCCACGTCACGTTCGACGAGATCGCGGACGGCATCGCGAAACTCAAAAACGGCGAAGTCGTCGGCCGCCTCGTGGCCATGATGTCCTCGGTGTGATGTCTAGGGACGTTGTTTCGGTGACATGGCAGTGAAGAGCTAAGAGGCGAGGGCCTCTGGTTGTGAGGTGGAGCTGTTGAGTTCAACCGCTTCAGGAACCAGGAGGCCCTCGTGTCCCACGCTAACGACGCCCTGACTCCACGCGCCCGACTCCGCCTGGCGCGCCTGATCGTTGAGGATCACTGGTCGCCGCAGGTCGCGGCGAAGATGCTCATGGTCTCGCCGGTGACCGCTCCCGCGTCGCTTACGCCGAGATCTGCGCGGACGAGAAGGCCGCAACGGCAATCGGTGTCCTGCACCGCGCCGTCACCTGATTCGCCGAGCGTGGTGTCCGCGTCGAGCGGGTCCTCTCCGACAACGCCTCGGCATACAAATCCCACGCCTGGCAAGATCGCACGCTTCCACCGCACGCTCTGGGCTCGCGGTTACGCGCGACGCGCACGACATCGTCACGGAACTCGGACGGGTAGGGCTTGGGTACAGCAACATCCTTCTAGGGCGTGTTGATAAACCCATTGGAGGGTGGAGGCGAGCCAGATGGCGGAGTGGTAGTTGCGGGCGTTACAAGCACCGCAACGTCGTCGAACGCTGCTTCAATACTCTTGGCCGTCTTGCCGGGGGCCCGGGAATTGCGTCTCCTCGTGCTCATGCGTCGCGGCCGCACGAACCCGCCGCGCCTCACCTGAACCTCAGCTCAGCACATTCACGCTCCGCGCGATCACGAGCGCCAACAGCACGAACCCCGAGATCGCCTGCACCATCATGAACAGCTTCGCGCGGATGCTCAGGGGCATCACGTCGGTGGGGCTGAAGGCCATCGCGTTGGATGCCGAGAAGTAGAGGTAGTCGATGTAGCCGGGTGCCCAGTCCTCGACGTCGGAAGAACGACGGGCGACCTCGCTGACGGCGTCGCGGTCCGAGTCCTGCGGAAACTGGAAGTCCGCTGGCGGCAGCTGGTCGCGGGGGTCGCGCCGACGGACGACGGGTCCGCCGCGGTCCATCTCCCAATAGACGACGGCGTAGCCGATGACGTTGATCGCCCAGACCTGTGCGGCTCCGAGCAGCACCACCGCTCCCCCGCTCTGTCCGTCGAGCAGCTGTTGCACGAGCAGGAAGAACGTCACCTGGTTCGCCGCGAGAAGCACGGCGACGAATCCGAGCGCGAACGCGCGTCCCACCCACGTCTCGCGGTTCAACCGGCGGGGGTTGGTGATGACCATGGGGATCGCGCAGAGGATGCTGGCGCCCACCACGACATAGCGGAGCACTCCCGAGACATCGCTGGGCAGGACCGCGTAGAGAATCGTCCCCAGGGTGAGCGAGATCAGCACCGGCCACCGGTGCTCGGGGCGGGTGCGGAAGTCCGCTCGGTCGCTCGACGTCACGCGCTCAGGCTAGACCCGTGGCCCTTTCCACCCGTCGTGACGCGGCACGAACGGGGTGGATGCCTCGACACCGAGGCATCCGTGTTCGTTCCGGCGTGCTCGTGCCGACGTGGGCATCCGTCGCGGTCCCGACTGGGTAGGCTGGACGATGGTGAATTGTGCGGAGCAGACAAGGGTTGCCGCACACGTATGGCGATTCTCTGGCATGACCTGCCAGACGACGAAAGGTCTTCCGTGACTGTTCACGACCAGGATCCGTATTCGCAGGGGCCGCAGGACAGCGACCCGGAAGAGACCTCTGAATGGCAGGAATCCCTGCGTCAGCTGGTCCAGGCGAAGGGCCCCGCACGCGGGCGCGAGATCATGCTGAGCCTGCTCAAGGGCTCGAAGGATCTGCACCTCGGTGTTCCGATGGTGCCGACCACCGACTACATCAACACCATCGCGCAGTCCAACGAGCCCGAGTTCCCGGGTGACGAGGAGCTCGAGCGCCGGTACCGCAAGTGGATCCGCTGGAACGCCGCGGTCACGGTGCACCGTGCGCAGCGGCCCGGTATCGGCGTCGGCGGTCACATCTCGACGTACGCGTCTTCGGCCGCTCTGTACGAGGTCGGCTTCAACCACTTTTTCCGCGGTCTCGACGACCCGTCCGGCGGCGACCAGATCTTCATCCAGGGCCACGCCTCCCCCGGCACGTACGCGCGCGCTTACCTCGAGGGTCGCCTCTCCGAGGCGCAGCTCGACGGCTTCCGCCAGGAGAAGTCCGCCGCGCCGAACGGCCTCCCGTCGTACCCGCACCCTCGCCTCATGCCGGAGTTCTGGCAGTTCCCGACGGTGTCGATGGGTCTCGGTCCGATCAACGCCATCTACCAGGCGATGTCGAACAAGTACCTCAGCAACCGCGGCATCAAGGACGTCGCCGACTCGCACGTCTGGGCCTACCTCGGCGACGGCGAGATGGACGAGGTCGAGAGCCGCGGACAGCTCCAGGTCGCGGCCAACGAGGGCCTGGACAACCTGACGTTCATCGTCAACTGCAACCTCCAGCGCCTCGACGGCCCGGTGCGCGGCAACGGCAAGATCATTCAGGAGCTCGAGAGCTTCTTCCGCGGTGCCGGCTGGAACGTCATCAAGGTCGTCTGGGGCCGCGAGTGGGACGACCTGCTCGCCCGCGACACCGAGGGCGCGCTGCTCAACCTCATGAACAGCACCCCGGACGGTGACTATCAGACATACAAGGCCGAGAACGGCGCGTACGTTCGCGAGCACTTCTTCGGACGCGACCCCCGCGCCCTCGAGCTCGTCAAGGACTATACCGACGAGCAGATCTGGGGCCTCAAGCGCGGTGGCCACGACTACCGCAAGGTGTTCGCGGCATTCAAGGCGGCCAAGGAGCACAAGGGCCAGCCGACCGTCATCCTCGCCAAGACCATCAAGGGCTACGGCCTCGGTCCGCACTTCGAGGGCCGCAACGCGACCCACCAGATGAAGAAGCTGACGCTGGACGACCTCAAGGCCTTCCGCGACGCGATGGACATCCCGGTCACGGACGCGCAGCTGGAGGAGAACCCCTACCAGCCGCCGTACTACAACCCCGGCGAGAACGACGAGACGATCAAGTACATGCTCGAGCGTCGTCGTTCGCTCGGCGGCTTCCTGCCCGAGCGTCGCACGACCCACGTCGGTCTCGAGCTGCCCGGCGACCAGGCCTACGCGCTGCCCAAGAAGGGTTCGGGCACGCAGGAGATCGCGACGACCATGGCGTTCGTCCGTCTGCTCAAGGACCTGCTGCGGGTCAAGGGCTTCGGCCACCGCATCGTCCCGATCATCCCCGACGAGGCGCGCACGTTCGGTATGGACGCGTACTTCCCGACGGCGAAGATCTACAACCCCAAGGGTCAGCACTACACCTCGGTCGACCGCGAGCTCCTCCTGGCCTACAAAGAGAGCCCCCAGGGCCAGATCATCCACGTCGGCATCAACGAGGCGGGCGCCCTCGCGGCCTTCACCGCGGCGGGCACGTCGTACGCCACGCACGGCGAGCCGCTGATCCCGGTCTACGTCTTCTACTC
>NZ_CAKKMM010000107.1:0-11365 GCF_918698205.1 Microbacterium sp. Bi128
ACCCAGAGGCCCAGGACGCCCCACCACAGCTGGCGCTGGTGACGCGTGGCCCAGGGCCAGAAGTCCACCAGGATGATGCGGAGGCCGTTGTAGGCGTGGTAGGCGATGGCGCCCACGAGAGCGACCTCGCCGAGACCCATGATCGGGTTCTTGTAGGTACCGATGACGGCGTCGTACGCCTCGGGGGAGACGCGGATGAGCGCCGTGTCGAGGATGTGCACGAGCAGGAAGAAGAAGATCGCCACACCGGTGATGCGGTGCAGGACCCACGACCACATTCCCTCTCGGCCGCGGTAGAGCGTCCCGCGGGGCACCCGCGAAGTCGTCTCCTTCACCGACGGCGTGGCACGTGCTGGTGCTGACACGGTCGTCCTCCCTGATCGAACACGGTGTGGGAGCCGAAACAGGGCTCCAAGCGTCACACGGGCGCCATTGAATACTACGTCCGGGCTATGAAAGCGGGGGATTAGGGCCGCCTAAGACTCTCTCGACGTCGAGATAGTTTCGGGCGGGTTTCCACTCTCCGTCGGGTGTGAGAACCGGTGGGGGCGGTGCGGATGCGCCCGGTAGGGTCGGTGCCATGGCCGAACCTGCTATCGACGACTTCTACGCCGTGATCCCCGCCGGTGGGATCGGCAGCCGCCTGTGGCCCCTGTCCCGCGCGGACGCCGCCAAGTTCCTGCACGACCTGACCGGCTCCGGTCAGACGCTGCTGCGCGACACCTGGGATCGCCTCGCCCCCCTCTCGGGATCCGATCGGATCGCCGTGGTCACCGGCCGCGCCCACCGCGCGGCCGTGGAGCGGGAGCTGCCCGGGGTGCCCGACCACAACGTGTTCCTCGAGTCCGAGCCGCGGGACTCCTCCGCCGCCATCGGCCTGGCCGCCGCGATCCTCGTCCGCCGCGAACCCGACGTCATCATCGGCTCGTTCGCCGCCGACCACGTCATCCGCCAGACGCGGCAGTTCGACTTCGCCGTGCGTCAGGCGGTCGCGGTGGCGCGAGCGGGCTACATCTGCACCATCGGCATCCAGCCCAGCGAGCCCTCGGTCGGCTTCGGCTACATCAAGCAGGCCGATGAGCTCATCGTCGACGGCGCCCCCGAGGCCTACATGGTGGAGCGCTTCGTCGAGAAGCCCGACCTCGAGACGGCCAAGGCGTACTTCACCGACCGCGCATACCTCTGGAACGCGGGCATGTTCATCACCCGCGCCGACGTGCTGCTGGCCGAGCTGGCCGTGAACGAGCCGGAGCTGCACGCGGGTCTGCTCGAGCTGGCCGACGCGTGGGACGATCGCGATCGCCGCGGCCCCGCGGTCGACCGGATCTGGCCCGGCCTGAAGAAGATCGCCATCGACTACTCCGTCGCGGAGCCCGCTGCCGAGAAGGGCCGCCTCGCGGTCATCCCGGGGCACTTCGACTGGGACGACGTGGGCGACTTCGCGAGCCTGTCCAAGCTCAACTCCTCGGGCGGCCGCAACGAACTGGCGATCCTCGGCGAGGACGCACGCGTGCTCTCCGACGCCTCCAGCGGCATCGTCGTGTCGCAGACGAAGCGCGTCATCAGCCTCATCGGCGTGCGGGACATCGTCGTGGTCGACACTCCGGACGCACTCCTGGTCACCACCAGCGAGAACGCGCAGCGGGTCAAGGGCGTCGTCGACGCGCTCAAGCTCACCGGTCGCGGCGACGTGCTCTGATACCGGATGCCGCTGCCCGCGGCATCCAGTCCCGCCGCGATCGGCTCGTGTGGCGTGCGCATGACGCGAGATTGCGTCTTTGTAACCATTGGGGCGCACGGGCCTCCGCGAGGCGCAAGCGATTCGTCACAGTGGGTAACGTGACTCCATCGTCCCCCGAACCCGTTGGGGGCCCCCGTCTTGGAGGACCATTCGTGAAGACCACGAAGAAGGCCGTCGTCAGCGGCCTCGCGATGATCGGCGCGGCCGTGCTGCTCGCCGGCTGCGGTGCCGCGCCCGAGAGCAACGGCTCGTCGGCCGCTGCCGGTGCCAGCGACTACCTGCCCTGCATGGTGTCGGACGCCGGCGGCTTCGACGACAAGTCGTTCAACCAGCTCGGCAAGGAGGGCGTCGACGAGGCGGCCTCGCAGCTCGGCTCGAAGACCCCCATCGAGGTCGAGTCGCAGTCCGAGACCGACTACGCCTCCAACCTCCAGAGCCTGGTCGACCAGGGCTGCAGCACGATCGTCACCGTCGGCTTCCTCCTCGCCCCCGCGGCGCTCGAGTCGGCCAAGGCGAACACCGATCTGCAGTACGTCTCGATCGACGACACCGTCGACAGCGACTTCGACGGCAAGACCGACGCTCCCAACATCAAGCCGATCATCTTCGACACCGCGCAGGCCGCGTACCTCGCGGGCTACCTCGCCGCGGGCGTCTCGAAGACCGGCGTCGTGGGCACCTTCGGTGGCATCAACATCCCGACCGTGACGATCTTCATGGACGGCTTCGCCCAGGGCGTCGAGAAGTACAACACCGACAACGGCACGTCCGTGCGCGTCGTCGGCTGGGACCGCACCGCCAAGGACGGCTCCTTCACCGGTGGTTTCGAGGCCAACGACACCGCGCGCCAGACCGCGCAGGCCATCATCGACCAGAACGTCGACGTGCTGCTGCCCGTCGGTGGCCCGATCTACCAGTCGGCCGCCGTCGCCATCCAGGACGCCGGTCGTGAGATCGCGCTCGTCGGTGTCGACGCCGACGTGTTCCAGACCGACCCCTCCGTGGGCGACCTGCTGCTGACCTCGATCCTCAAGGGCATCGACGTGGGCACCAAGGACGCCATCGTGGCCGCCGGTAACGGCGAGTTCGACGCGGCGCCGTTCGTCGGCACGCTCGAGAACGAGGGCGTCGGCCTCGCGCCGTACCACGACTGGTCCGACCGCGTGCCCGCCGAGTTGACCACCAAGGTCGATGCGCTCAAGGCAGACATCATCAGCGGCAAGATCACGGTCGAGTCCTACCTGGCCGGCTGAGAGATCCACTCTCCCTGGGGAGGCCGGCCCCGTGCCGGCCTCCCCTCCCTTATGGGGCTGCGCGATCGTCCGGCCCCGGACCGGACCCGCTCACGAGGGGGGTCCTCCCGCCGCACACCCCGCGTGCGGTGCCACAGAACCTAGGATCGGGAACATGAAGCTCGAACTCCGCGGGATCACGAAAACCTTCGGATCCCTGGTGGCGAACGATCACATCGACCTCACCGTCGAGGCCGGAGAGATCCACTGCCTGCTCGGCGAGAACGGTGCCGGCAAGTCCACCCTGATGAACGTCCTCTACGGACTGTACGAGCCCACAGAGGGCGAAATCCTAATCGACGACAAACCGGTCACGTTCCGCGGCCCCGGCGACGCCATGGCGGCCGGCATCGGCATGGTGCACCAGCACTTCATGCTGGTCCCCGTCTTCACCGTCGCGGAGAACGTTGCCCTGGGAGCGGAGACCACCAAGACCGGCGGATTCCTGGACCTGGATGACACCCGCCGGAAAATCCGGGAGATCTCGGACCGGTACGGTTTCGACGTCGACCCCGACGCGCTCGTGGACGACCTGCCCGTCGGCGTGCAGCAGCGCGTCGAGATCATCAAGGCGCTCTCCCGGGATGCCAAGGTGCTCGTGTTCGACGAGCCGACCGCCGTCCTGACTCCCCAGGAGACCGACGAGCTGATGGCCATCATGCGCCAGCTCCGTGATTCCGGAACCTCGATCGTCTTCATCACGCACAAGCTCCGCGAGGTGCGCGAGGTCGCGGACCGCATCACCGTCATCCGCCTCGGCAAAGTGGTCGGTGAGGCGGAGCCCACCGCCTCCAATGCCGAACTCGCGTCGCTCATGGTGGGCCGCGCGGTCGAGCTGACCGTGCACAAAGAGGCTCCGAAGCTCGGCGATGTCGCCCTGTCGGTCTCGAACCTCACCGTCGTCGACCCCGTCGGTCAGCTCGTCGTCAACGACGTCAGCTTCGAAGTGCGCCGGGGCGAGGTCCTCGCGATCGCCGGCGTGCAGGGCAACGGCCAGACCGAGCTCACCGAAGCCCTCGTCGGGCTGCAGGACCGGGCCGAAGGGTCGATCACGCTCGATGGCGTCGAGCTGAACGGCTCGTCGGTGCGCGCCGTGCTCGACGCCGGCGTCGGCTTCGTTCCCGAAGACCGCAAGGAAGACGGGCTGGTGGGGGAGTTCTCCATCGCCGAGAACCTCATGCTCGATCGCGCCGACGGTGCGCCGTTCGTGAAGGGCGGCACGCTCCAACTGTCCACCCTGGCCGACTTCGCCCGCGAAAAGGTCACCGAGTTCGACGTCCGCACGCCGTCGATCGAGACACCTGTCGGTCGTCTCTCGGGCGGCAACCAGCAGAAGGTCGTGCTCGCGCGCGAGCTGAGCCGGGACCTTCGCCTGTTCGTCGCCGCCCAGCCCACGCGCGGCGTCGACGTGGGGTCGATCGAGTTCATCCACAAGCGCGTCATCGAGACCCGCGACGCGGGGGTGCCCGTGATCGTCGTGTCCACCGAGCTCGACGAGGTCACCGCCCTCGCGGACCGCATCATGGTCATGTACCGCGGTCGTGTGGTGGGCATCGTCCCGGGCGACACCTCGCGCGACGTCCTCGGCCTGATGATGGCCGGCGAAGCGCCCCAGAACGAAGGAGTCGCCGCGTGAGCGATCCGCACAGCCCACACGACCCCACGGCGGATCGCGCCGATCGCGCCGCCGAGGTGGCGGCCGCGACCGACGCCGACGTCGCCCTGGAGGGTCCCTCGGCCGTGGACCCGGCCGCAGGTGCCCGCGTCGTCGCGCCCGCGCCCGCGCCGGAGGAGAGTCGGTGGCGCCGCGCGCTGCGCGAGATTGCCACTGGCAACGCCATCATCTCGGTGCTCGCCGTCGTGCTCGCCCTGCTGGTCGGAGCGATCATGATCGCCGCGACCGATGAGCGCGTCCAGGCCACCGCGGGGTACTTCTTCGCCCGTCCCGGCGACATGCTCGCCGCGATCTGGCAGTCGGTCTCGGGTGCGTATGCGTCGTTCTTCCAGGGCGCGATCTACAACTTCCGTCGGCCCGATTTCGCCACGGGGATCCGTCCGCTCACCGAGACGCTCACGTTCGCGACCCCGCTGATCGCGGCGGGTCTCGGCGTGGCCCTGGCCTTCCGCGTCGGCATGTTCAACATCGGTGGTCGCGGCCAGATGCTGGTCGCCGCGGCCGCCGGCGGGTACGTCGCCTTCGCCTTCGACCTGCCGTGGGGTCTGCACGCCCTCGTCGCGCTCGTCGCCGGTGTCGTGGCGGGTGCGCTGTGGGCCGGCATCGCCGGTGTCCTCAAGGCGCGCACCGGGGCGCACGAGGTGATCGTTACGATCATGCTGAACTACGTCGCGTTCTACCTCGTCTACTACATGCTGCGCACCCCCGGTCTGCTGCAGGCCCCGGGCTCGAGCAACCCCACCACGCCCGCGATGAAGGAGACGGCGGTCTTCCCCGACCTCCTCGGCTCGGGCTACAACCTGCACTTCGGGTTCCTTTTCTCGCTCGCCGCCGTCGTGCTGGTGTGGTGGATCCTGGAGCGCTCCTCCCTCGGCTTCCGGTTCCGCGCCGTCGGGCTGAACCCGAACGCGGCCCGTGTGGCGGGCATCAACGTCAAGTCGATGTACGTCTACGCCATGCTCATCTCGGGTGCCCTCATCGGCCTCGCGGGCGTCGACCAGGTGCTGGGCACGGTGACCACCGGATTCTCCAGCGGCATCGACGCGGGCATCGGGTTCGACGCCATCACGGTGGCGCTGCTGGGCCGCTCCACTCCGGTCGGCGTGCTGGTGGCCGGCATCCTGTTCGGTGCGTTCAAGGCCGGTGGCTTCGCCATGCAGGCCGCCAACGGCGTTCCGATCGACATCGTCCTGGTCGTGCAGTCGCTCATCGTGCTGTTCATCGCGGCACCGCCGCTGGTGCGCGCGATCTTCCGCCTGCCGGCCCCCGGGGCGCGCCAGCCCAAGGTGCGCGCGGCCAAGAAGAAGGAGGCGGCCCGATGAGCACCACCACCGCACACCCCGAGGCCGCATCCGCGCCCGACGCGCTGGACACCGCTGTCGTGGTCAGCTGGAAGGCCCCGATCGTCTACGGCGTCATCACGGCGCTCGCCGCCGTCCTGTTCGTCGTCGCCCGCCAGGACGGCGATGCCGTCTTCCGCATCTCGAGCCCCGGTGAGTTCATCCAGCTGCCCGAGGTCGTCCTCGGCGGTGTCGTCACGGGCATCGTCTGCACCGTGCTGCTGGCCCTCGTCACGCTCACGAGCGTCCTGATGGTCCGCGCTCACCGTCGCCCGCCGATCTGGCTGGCCGTCATCTTCGCCTTGGTCTTCATGGTCGGGTTCCTGACGTGGGCCGCCGCGGGCGCCACCACGTCGGTCATCCCGCTCACGGGCCTGCTCGCGGGAGGATTGAGCCTGTCCGTGCCGCTCATCTTCGGCGCCATGGCCGGTGTGCTGAGCGAACGTGTCGGCGTGGTCAACATCGCGATCGAGGGTCAGTTGCTGGCCGGTGCGTTCACCTCGGCGATCGTGGCCACCGCGACGGGCAACCCGTTCATCGGCCTCCTCGCTGCGGGTGTCTCGGGTGTCCTCGTCTCGTTCGTGCTCGCGGCGTTCGCGATCAAGTACTTCGTCGACCAGGTCATCGTCGGTGTCGTGTTGAACGTGCTGGTCGTGGGCTTGACGAGCTTCCTCTTCTCGCAGCTGTTGGCACCCAACGCCGCCACCCTCAACTCCCCGCCGCGCTTCCCGCGTCTGCCGATCCCCGTCCTCTCGGACATCCCGATCATCGGCCCGATGCTGTTCAACCAGACGATCATCGTGTACGTCATGTACGTCACGGTCGCGGTCGTGTACGTCGGCCTGTTCCACACCCGGTGGGGCCTCCGCCTGCGCGCCGTCGGCGAGCACCCTCAGGCCGCGGACACCGTGGGCATCAACATCGCCCGCACCCGGTTCTGGAACGTCTCGCTCGGCGGTGCGATCGCGGGTCTGGGCGGAGCGTTCTTCACCCTCGGCTCGGTCGGTGCCTTCAACAAAGAGATGACGGCCGGCGCGGGGTACATCGCCCTCGCGGCGGTCATCTTCGGCCAGTGGGACCCGATCCGCGCGACGCTCGCCGCCCTGCTGTTCGGCTTCGCGTCGAACCTGCAGAACACCCTCGGCGTCATCGGGTCTCCCGTGCCGAGCGAGTTCATGCTCATGCTCCCGTATGTCGTCACGATCTTCGCCGTCGCCGGTCTCGTCGGAAAGGTCCGCGGGCCCGCGGCCGCCGGCAAACCGTACGTCAAGGGCTGACCCGGCCCGCCTTCCCCCTTCACGAGAGGACCCCCTGCACCACGATGACCGACATCGACTGGGACGAACTGCGTTCCGCCGCCACCGAGGCGATGCATCGCGCCTACGCGCCCTACTCCCGCTTCAAGGTGGGGGCCGCGGCCCTCGTCGCCGACGGCCGCATCGTCTCGGGGTGCAACGTCGAGAACGCCTCGTACGGCGTCACCCTGTGCGCCGAGTGCGGCCTGGTGTCCGAGCTGCACATGAGCGGCGGCGGCCAGTTGGTCGCGTTCGTCTGCGTGGACGGTGAGGGGCGCACGCTCATGCCCTGCGGGCGGTGCCGGCAGCTGCTGTTCGAGCACGCGATCCCGGGCATGCTGCTCGAGACCGTCAGCGGCATCCGGACGATCGACGAAGTGCTGCCCGACGCCTTCGGACCCCGTGACCTCGAGGAGGCGGCCCGATGAGCGCCGAACAGTACGATGCCGTCGACATCATCCGTGCCCAGCGTGACGGGCGGGCGATCACCGAGGGCGAGATCCGCTGGCTCGTCGACGCCTACACGCGCGGCTACGTCATGGACGCCCAGATGGCGGCGTTCACGATGGCGGTGCTCCTCAACGGCCTCGGCCGCGACCAGATCCGGGTGCTGACGGATGCCATGATCGCCTCGGGCGAGCGCATGGACTTCTCGTCGCTCGACAAGCCCACGGTCGACAAGCACTCCACCGGTGGCGTGGGCGACAAGATCACGCTGCCGCTGGCTCCGCTCGTCGCCGCGTTCGGGGTGGCCGTTCCGCAGCTCTCGGGCCGCGGTCTCGGGCACACCGGCGGGACGCTCGACAAGCTGGAGTCCATCCCCGGCTGGCGCGCGGCGCTGTCCAACGACGAGATCCTCGCGCAGCTCGCCGACGTGGGCGCCGTGATCTGCGCGGCAGGCACGGGCCTGGCCCCCGCCGACAAGAAGCTCTACGCGCTGCGCGACGTCACCGGCACGGTCGAGGCGATCCCGCTGATCGCGTCCAGCATCATGTCGAAGAAGATCGCCGAGGGCACCGACTCCCTCGTGCTCGACGTGAAGTTCGGCTCCGGCGCCTTCATGCAGGACATCGACCGGGCCCGCGAGCTCGCCGAGACGATGGTCGCCCTCGGCACCGACTCGGGCGTGAACACCACGGCGCTCCTCACCGACATGAACACCCCGCTCGGCCGAGCGATCGGCAACGCGAACGAGGTGCGCGAGTCGGTCGAGGTGCTCGCCGGCGGCGGTCCCGCCGACGTCGTCGAGCTGACCGTCGCTCTCGCGCGCGAGATGCTGACGCTCGCCGGACGTCCGGACGCCGATGTCGAGGCGGCCTTGGCCGACGGCCGCGCGATGGACGTGTGGAAGCGCATGATCCGCGCCCAGGACGGCGATCCGGATGCCGCCCTCCCGACGCCGCGCGAGACCCACACGGTCGTCGCCGAGCGCGCGGGTGTCGTCACGCGCGTCGAGGCGCTGCCCTTCGGTATCGGGGCTTGGCGCCTGGGGGCGGGACGCGCGCGCGCCGAGGATGCCGTCGTGCACGCCGCCGGCATCGACTTGCACGTCACGGTCGGGGATTCCGTCGCGGCCGGTCAGCCGCTGTTCACCCTGTCGGCCGATGATGAGACGCGCTTCGAGCGCGCCCTCGCCGCGGTCGATGGCGCGTGGGAGATCGGCGACGCCGCTCCCGCGCGTACCCCGCTCGTGCGCGAGCGCATCACCGCGTGATGGCATCCGACCCGAGGAGCACCATGGCCACCGACGACGTCCGCATCCAGGGCAAGAAGCTGCATGACCTGCCGAAGGTGTCGCTGCACGACCACCTCGACGGGGGGATGCGGGCGCAGACGGTGCTCGAGCTGGCCGACGAGCTCGACCTCGACGTCCCGGCCGACGACGCCGAGGGTCTCGAGGACTGGTTCTCGGACCACGTCGACTCCGGATCGCTCGAGGACTACCTCGAGAAGTTCTCGCTCACCGTCGGCGTCCTGCAGACCCGCGAGGGTCTCGTTCGCGCCGCCAAGGAGTTCGTAGAGGACCTCGCCGAGGACGGCGTCGTCTACGCGGAGATGCGGTGGGCTCCCGAGCAGCACCTGACGCGTGGCCTCAGCCTCGACGACGTCGTGGACGCGGTGCAGGAGGGCATCGAAGAGGGCGAGGACGCCGCCGACGCGCGCGGCAAGGACATCCGCGTGGGGCAGTTGCTCACCGCCATGCGGCAGGGTGCGCGATCGCGCGAGATCGCCGAGCTCGCGGTGTCCTGGCGCAGCCGCGGCGTGGTCGGTTTCGACCTCGCCGGCCCCGAGGACGGATTCCCGGCCTCGGATCACCGCGCGGCCTTCGACTATCTCGCCGAGCAGTTCTTCCCCACGACGGTGCACGCCGGTGAAGGGGCGGGGCTGGCATCCATTCGTTCGGCGCTGCTCGACGGGCGGGCTCTGCGCCTCGGACACGGTGTGCGTATCGCCAACGACCTCGACGTCGTCTCGCGCGAGGGCGAAGAGGTTCTGGTCACCTTCGGCGACATGGCGCGCTGGGTGCGCGACCGCGAGATCACGCTCGAGCTTTCGCCGACGTCGAACCTGCAGAGCGGGGCGGTCACGGCCTGGGGCGACACGATGGACGCCCACCCGTTCGACCTGCTCTACCAGCTGGGCTTCTCGGTGACGGTGAACGTCGACAACCGCCTCATGAGCCGCACGACCCTGACGCGCGAGCTCGGGCTGCTGGCCCAGGCCTTCGACTACGACCTCGACGACCTCGAGGCCTTCCAGCTCAACGCCGCCGCGGGAGCCTTCCTGCCGGTCGAGGAGCGCGAGGAGCTCATCGAGATCATCGCGGAGGGCTTCGCCCGCTGACCCGTGCAGTCGGGGCGCACGCCGGTATCGGTGTGTGCCCCCTACGGTGTCTCGCTGTGTGGACGCGCCGCACGGGCGAGCGAAACTCCTGACATTCGCGCGCCCGAAGTCCGCCCGGCATCGTTCCGGGCCGTCACCGCCCCATTTCTCAGGACTTTCGCCCGCTCTCACACCTGAGCCGGGGCGGACCCGCGCGTCCGACCGACGACCGCTCGTTCCGCGGCGGCGCCGCAGGTGGGCGTGCGAAACTCCTGAGATTCGGCCCTCGCGGCGGCAGAGACGGGCATATCGGGTCGTGCGGGGCGAAAACTCAGGAGTTCGGCCCGGGGGCGCGGTGCGTCAGGACGCGCTGGAGTGCGGCGCGGATGCGGTCGGGACGGTACAGGATGTCCTCGGCGAGCAGGCGAAGCGTCACGTAGCCCCGCTCCAGAGCCGCCATGTCGCGTCGCCGGTCGTTCTTGTGCACGTGCCAGGTGCCGTGGAACTGCGCGCTGTCGCACTCGACGATGAGCCAACCGTCGACCAGCAGATCGACGCGCCCGACGCCGTCGATGCGTACCTGCACGTCGACCCGGCAACCGAGGTGTCGCAGGAGGAGCCGGACGAGTGTTTCGGTCCCCGCCTCGGCACGCGGGTCGAGCAGTCCCCGCAGGACCTGGAAGCGACGGGGCACGCGCGCGAAGACCTCGCCGATCCCGGCCTCGTCGACGAGGCCGAGGTGCCAGGCGCTGTCGAGCGTCGCGACGGCCGATCGCGGAGGTTGGCACTGCACTGCCTGCGCGAGGGCTTCCACGACATGGACCACGGATCGGTCTCTCGGCGCGGCGGTCCGTCGCCAGTGATATCGGACACCGTGCGGTGCCGGAGGGCGCCGGCTGGCCAGTGGGTCTTGCTGGACGTGGAGGTCGACGCGGTGATGAACGAAGACTCCGTGGACGATCAGGAGGCTGACGCAGTCGAGTCGCCCACCCAGACGTGTCGCCGCGACGATCTCGTCGCGCGTGCCGGCGGCGACGTACCTGCCCTGTCGGACGCGCAGGAGGGTGCCGTCGGCAACGGCGCGGCTGAGAGAACGGCGCGACCACCCCGCCGCGTGGAGGTCGCTTGTCGCCCACACCACGTCATGGTTCTCGTTGGGCCGGAGATCTACGGATGCCACCGGCCCACCCTGACCGTTC